>NZ_JAYSGF010000034.1:0-61627 GCF_041912965.1 Chromobacterium sp.
TGTTCGGCTCCACGCTGAACATGTTCTCGGTGATCGGCATCATCATGCTGATGGGCCTGGCGGCCAAGAACGGCATTCTGTTGGTGGACTTCATCAACCAGGCGCGGCGCGAGGGCATGGAGCGCAGCGAGGCCATCGTCGAGGCCGGCCGGGTGCGGCTGCGCCCCATCATGATGACCAGCCTGGCGATGATCTTCGGCATGCTGCCCTTGGCGCTGGGCACCGGCGACGGTTCGGAAAGCAACCGGCCGATGGCGCACGCCATCATCGGTGGCCTGCTGACCTCCACGGTGCTGACCCTGATCGTGGTGCCGGTGGTCTACACCTATCTGGACAGCTTGCGCGGCTGGGTGCGCCGCCTGCTGGGCGGCAAGCCGGCGCACCAACCGGCGGCCGAGCACTGAAACGACAAGAGCCTGCGTTAACGCAGGCTCTTTATTTGGGCGGAAGGGGGGCTTAGAACGTGTTTACGATCTCGCGAGCAAGAGCGGGGCAAGGCGAAAACGAGCGAAAAAGCGGAATGTACAGGTGGTACATGAGCATTTTGAGCTTGGTTTCAACGCCCATTTCTATCCATCCCGCCGACGCGCAGCAGATCGTAAACCGGTTCTTAATTCTTGGGCGGCGCCACGCAGTCATTGCCCTCGAAGCTCACCGACAGAATGGTGTGGGTCTTGGGATCGGCGACGAAATTGGTGGTGCAGCGGTAATACACCGAGCCGCCGCCGCTAAAGCCCCAGGGGTAGTTGTAGAGGCCGCCCTGATAGGGCATTTCCTGGCTGTAGGCGCTGCGGTAGGTATAGAGTTGATTGCCATTGGGCATGGTCAGCTGGCTGGTGGGCGCGCCCCATTGCGCCAGCATCTCGTTGACGTCGCGGCCTTGCCAGCCGTAGACCTTCTGCGCGTAACCCGCCTGGGTGGCGCAGCCGGTCAGCAGGCTGGCCGCCAGCAGGGACAGCGCTAGTGTCGTTTTCATGATGCGCTCCTGAGCGATGTGGCGGGCGGCTGGAGAGGGCGGCCGCTCGCGGTGGTTCGAAGGGATACTTTTACGATGGCGTCGCCGGCGTCGCTTGTCAACAAGCAGAGCCGGCGCACCTTGTTCATGAGTGTTAAGAACCTGTTTACGATCTGCTGCGCGTCGGCGATACGGCGTTGAAACCGAACTCAAAATGCTCATGTACCACCTGTACATTCCGCTTTTTCGCTCGTTTTCGCCTTGTCTCGCCTTAGCTCGCGAGATCGTAAACACGTTCTAAGAGCCGCTAGAACAGCGACATAAAAACTAGGCCGGCGCCAGACGTCAGGCCGGAGCAAGAACAAAGGAGAAAGTCATGAGCCTGACGCGATGCGCGCTGCTGGCGCTGATGGCGTGGGGGGGAATGTCGGTGCAGGCCGCTGACATGAACAAGGTGCTGCACGTGGCCTTCAACGCGCCGGAGACCGGTTTCGACCCGTCCAAGACCTCGGACATCTACTCCGGCGCCATCATCGAACACATTTTCGATCCGCTGCTGACCTTCGACTACCTGGCGCGGCCGGTCAAGGTGGTGCCCAATGTCGCCACGGCCATGCCCACGGTCAGCGCCGACGCCAAAACCTATACCTTCACCCTGAAAAAAGGCGTGTACTTCGCGCCGGACCCGGCCTTCAAGGGCAAGAAGCGCGAGCTGACGGCGGAAGACTACGTCTACGCCTTCAAGCGCTTGATCGATCCGGCGGTGGCCTCGCCGATCAGCGATCTGGTGGCCGGAAAATTCGTCGGCCTGGACGCCTGGGCCAAGCCCGCCGGCGGCAAGATCAACTACGACGCGCCGGTGGCCGGCGTGCGCGCGCTGGATCGCTACACCCTGCAACTAAAGCTGATCCAGCCGTATCCGGCGCTGAAATACATTCTGGCCGCGCCCTTTGTGCAAGGTCAGGCGCGCGAGGCGGTGGAAGCCTACGGCAGCAACACCAATGCCCATCCGGTGGGCACCGGTCCCTATATGCTGGCCAAATGGCAGCCCGGCACCCATATCTCGCTGGTGGCCAACCCCAATTTCCGCAAGCAGACCTTCAACTACCAGCCGGGCAGCGACCCGGAAGACCAGCGCGTCGCCCGCGAGATGAACGGCAAAAGCTACCCGCAGATCGGCCGCATCGAAGTGTCGGTGATCCAGGAGGAGCAGCCCACCTGGCTGGCGTTCAAGAGCGCGGAGCTGGACCTGGTGGGCATCCCCCAGCCCTTGATCCGGCAACTGCTGCGCATGGACCCGAGCAACCCGTGGCGAGCCGAGCTGAAGCCGGATCTCCAGCGCCAGGGCATCCGCTTGCTGCGCAGCCTGGATGAGGAAATCACCTTCTACGCCTTCGGCATGAAAGACCCGGTGGTGGGCGGCTACGGCAAGGACAAGATCGCGCTGCGCCGCGCCATCACCATGGCCTTCAACACCGATGAAACCATACGCGACATCCGCCGCAACCAGGCGGTCAAGGTCCAGTACGTGGTGCCGCCCAATGTGGCCGGCCACAACCCGGATTTCCGCGGCGCCTTCCCCTACAACCCGGCGCTGGCCAACGCCTTGCTGGACCGCTTCGGCTACAAAAAGGGCGCGGACGGCTACCGCCGCCAGCCAAACGGCGCGCCGATGGTGGTGGACTTCCTGACCGGTCCCACCGCCATCGACAAGCAATGGAACGAGTACTGGCAGAAAGCCTTCGATCTGATCAAGGTGCGCGTGGACTTCCGCGTGATGCAGTGGAACGAGCAGATCAAGGCGCAGCGCGAATGCAAGTTCGGCATGAACGGCGCGGCCTGGAGCGCGGACTTCCCGGACGGCGAAAACTTCGTCCAGCTGCTGTACGGCCCCAATACCGGCGGCGTCAACTACGCCTGCTACCAGTCCGCGCGCTACGACCGGCTGTATGAGCAGTCCCGCAATCTGGAGGATGGCCCGGAGCGCAACCGGCTATACGACGCGATGAACAAGACCGTGATGGCGGACACGCCCTGGGCCTTCAGCGACATCCGTTTCCGCAACACGCTGATCCAGCCCTGGGTGCGCGGCGCCAAGCTGCATCCCAACTACAACTACATCTGGCGTTTCCTGGACGTGCAGAAGTAAGCGGCAGGCGAGGAGAACATCATGTCCGCTTTTATCATCCGACGCATCCTGCAGATGATTCCAACGCTGTTCGGCGTCATGCTGCTGGTTTTCACTCTGTTCACCCTGGTGGGCGGCGATCCGTCGCTGGTGCTGGCCGGCAAGCACCTGACGCCGGACGTGCTGGCCAATATCCGCGCCCAACTGGGCCTGGATCAGAGCCTGCCGCGGCAGTTCTGGATTTTCGTCAAGCAAGTGCTGACGCTGGACTTCGGCACCTCCTGGTCCACTCAGCAGCCGGTGGCCGACATCATCGGCAGCCGCGTCGGCCCGTCCTTGACGCTGACCGGCGCCATGCTGGTGGTGGACCTCGCCATCGCCATCCCGCTGGCGGCGCTGGTCGCCTATTTCCGCGGCGGTCTCACCGACCACATCGTCACCATCGCCTGCACCGTGGCCATGTCCATCAGCGCGCTGGTCTACATCATCGCCGGCCAGTATTTCCTGGCCTTCAAAATGGGCTGGTTCCCGGTGCGCGGCTGGGGGGATTCCTTCTGGGTCAATCTCTTCCTCTACGTGCCGCTGCCGCTGCTGATGGGCCTGATGGTGTCGCTGGGGCCGGACATCCGTTTCTACCGCAGTTTCTTCGTCGAGGAAATCGGCCAGGACTATGTGCGCACCGCGCGCGCCAAGGGCTTGTCCGAACGCGCGGTGATGCTCAAGCACGTGTTGCGCAACGCGCTGATCCCGGTGGTCACCAGCGTGATGATGTCGCTGCCTTATATGTTGATAGGCGCGCTGGTGCTGGAAAGCTTCTTCGGCATTCCCGGCATGGGCAATGAAGTGGTGATGGCGGTGAACAAGAGCGATTTCCCGGTGATCAAGGCCATCACCATCTATATCGCCATCGCCACCATGGTGTTCAATCTGCTGGGCGATCTGGTCTACAAGCTGATCGATCCGCGCGTGCAGCTGAAGTGAGAGAGGGCTGGAGATGACGACATTGAACAATAGCGCCGGCGCGGCGGCGGCCGCTCCCTCGCGCGGCTTGTGGGCGCTGGGCTGGCAAAGGCTGAAGCGCAAGAAAGTGGGTTTTGTGTCGCTGTGGATCGTGGCGGTCTATCTGCTGCTGGCCATCGGCGGCTGGTTCAATCTGGTGGGCGCAAGCTGGACCGATGAAATCGCCGTGCCCTACGCGCCGCCCAGCTGGGTTCAGGCCTCCGCCGACGACGTGTTGCCGCCGGAGCCGGCCAAACCCGCCCAGGCGGCTCCCATTGTCACCATGACGCCGGAGGAAGACCCGATAGGCGCGGAGCTGCAACAGGCGCGGCAACACGTGGGCGAATACGCGCAGGCCGCGCCGGCCAAGCGCGCCACCTTGCCCTTTGGCGCGGATCTGCGCGGCCGTGATGTGATAGAGAAAACGCTGAAAGGCACCTCCACCTCCATCTTTGTCGGTGTGTTCGGCGCGGTGGCGGCGCTGTTGGTGGGCTGCGCGCTGGGCGCGGCGGCCGGTTATTTCGGCGGCCGGGTGGACGACGCGCTGGGCTGGTTCTACAGCGTGTTCACCTCGGTGCCGGACATGCTGTTGCTGCTGTCCTTCGCCGCCGTCTCCGGCCGCGGCATCACCACCATCATCGCGGTGATGGCGCTGACCAGCTGGACCGGCTGCTTCCGCCTGGTGCGCGCCGAATACCTGAAACTCAAGGGCCGCGAATACGTGCAGGCAGCGGACGCCATCGGCGCCGGCAGCGCCCGCAAGATGTTCATCCACATCCTGCCCAATATCTCCCATCTGCTGCTGGTGCAGTTCTCCTTGCTCACCGTGGCGCTGATCAAGTACGAGGCCATCCTGTCCTTCCTCGGCTTCGGCGTGGGCGTGCGCCAGGTCAGCCTGGGCTCGATGCTGGCGGAAGCGCCCACCGAGCTGATCCAGGGCTATTGGTGGCAAATGCTGGCGGTCACCTTGTCCATGTCGCTGCTGGTCACCGCTTTCAGCCTGCTGGTGGACGCGCTGCGCGATGCGCTGGACCCGCGCGCGGCGGTGCAGTGAGAGGGACCGAGGCGGCTCAGAATCAGGGTCTGCGGCCGGGGCGCTCTTTTTAAAGTGGCATTCCGGCAGCAGGCGTCGCTGTCCGGCCGCCCTGCTTACCTTGAAGTCTGGCGAGCCATCCGCAACAGCCAGTTCACCACGCTGGCGGCCGCATTGGCGGCTTAAACCATGTGGAGGCATTGATTCGCACGGCTTTTGCCCTTTATCGGCGTGACGGATGTCCAGGAGGCTGCGATTGAACCGGCGGAAATCGCCGTTGATGAACTGGAGAATGGCATCGCGCTAATGGTTGCTGAGCCCTTGAACCTAGCTGAGTTCACGCCTCACCGGGCTGGATACTGAGATTGCGTGTGCTGGCCGACATAAAAAACCGCCAGGAAGCCGGCGGTTTTTTATGCTGCGGTGCTTGCAGCCGGTTCACGATCCCACGAACCGTGAACCGCGGTTTAAGCGGCCGGCTCCAGCTTCAGCTCCAGAATATGGTCGCCATGCTGGTCCGACTCGCCGCCATGAACCCAGCCAAGATGGCGGTAGAAGCCGTAGGAGCGCGCCGCCGGATCGCTGGAGCAACTGAGGAACAGCCGCTGCCAGCCATGGCCGGCCAGCGTGTCCACCATATGCCGCAATAGGCGGCGTCCCCAGCCACCGGCCTCGTATTCCGGCAGCAGCGCCAGCACCACGATCTCGCCGCTGTCGCGATCGCCAAAGCAATAGCCGGCCATGCGCTCGCCGTCCCAGGCCACCCAGCCCGGCAGTTCGCCGCTGAGGATGCCGTCGCGCCAGCTTGCCACGGTAATGCCCAGCTCGGCCAGCCTGGCCTCGGTGAACGCGTTCTCCCGGGTCAGCGCGCGGATGCGCAGGCATTCGGCCGCATCGTCGGGGAGGGCGGGTTTGAGCGTCAGGGTTTGCATCTTGTTGTCCTTATCAATGAGGTGATGGCTCAGCCGAGGATGATGTCCCGGCCGCCATGCGGCGCCAAGCCCGCGGCGCGGTCTTCGCTCAAGCCCATTCCGGCATGGGGCTGTGCCGCCGCGTCGTGTCGCTCTTGCGCTTCCGTTTGTCCGGGGCGCTCCATGATAGGGCAAAAAGGGGCGGGCATGAAAAACGCCGCCAGCGGGGCTGGCGGCGTTGTCGGGACGGGCGTCAGGCCTGAACTCAGGCGGCGTCGTTCACCCAGCGGATGGCCTGGGTCGGCGCAACCTTGTTTTCCGTCACGATCTGCAGGGCCAGGCCGCCGCAGGAGGTTTCACGGTACTTGGCGTCCATGTCCTTGCCGGTTTCGTACATCGCGGCGATCACCTTGTCCAGCGACACCTTGGGGCTGCTGACGCGGTGCATGGCCATGCGCGCGGCGTTGATGGCCTTGACCGCGGCGATGGCGTTGCGCTCGATGCAGGGAATCTGCACCTGGCCGCCCACCGGGTCGCAAGTCAGGCCCAGGTTGTGCTCCATGGCGATTTCCGCCGCCATGCACACCTGGGACGGGCTGCCGCCCATCAACTCGGTCAGGCCGGCCGCGGCCATGGAACAAGCCACGCCCACCTCGCCCTGACAGCCCACCTCGGCGCCGGAGATCGACGCATTGAGCTTGAACAGGCAGCCGATGGCGCCGGACGACAGGAAGAAGCGTAGGCAGCTGTCCTCGTCCAGCGGCTGGATGAAGTGGTTGTAGTAGGCCAGCACCGCCGGCACGATGCCGCAGGCGCCGTTGGTGGGCGCGGTGACCACGCGGCCGCCGGCCGCGTTTTCTTCCGACATCGCCATCGCGTACATATTGACCCAGTCCATCACGCTCATCGGGTCATTGGCCACTTGCAAGGAGCTGGTCAGCATGCGATGCAGGGCCGGCGCGCGGCGCGGAATCCGCATCGGGCCGGGCAGATTGCCCTCGGTGCGCATGCCGCGCTCGATGCTGGTCTTCATCACATCCCACACCTTGGCGAAGTGCTGCTCGACATCCTTGGCTTCGTGGAAGGCTTTTTCGTTTTCCATCACCAGCGCGGACACGGACAGGCCGGTTTCCTCGCACATATCCATCATCTGCTGCGCGCTGAGGAAGTGATAGGGCACCGGGGTGTCGCTGCAGGAGCTTTGATTGAAATGCTCCTCGTCCACGATGAAGCCGCCGCCGATCGAATAATAAGTCTTGGTCAGCACGCACTCGTCGCCGACGAAGGCGTGGATCTGCATGCCGTTTTCGTGCATCGGCAGGTTGGCGGTGTGGAAATCCATGTCGAAGCCCACGCGCTGATGGGTGCGGCCCAGCGTCAGCTGGCGGGTTTTTTCCACATCGGCGATCAGGGCCGGGGTCTGTTCCGGGTCCACGGTGTCCGGCAGATTGCCGGCCAGGCCCAGGATGATGGCGTGGTCGGTGCAATGGCCCTTGCCGGTCAGGGCCAGCGAGCCGTAGCAGTCGACGTGAACATGGGTGACTTGGTTGAAACGGCCGGTTTCCTTGAGCGAGCCCAGGAACTGGTGGCCGGCCTTCATCGGACCGACGGTGTGGGAACTGGAGGGGCCGACGCCGATTTTGTAGATATCAGTCATGCTGAACATGATTGCTTACCTCTTGGCTTGATACTTTGGCTTGATGCTGAGGAACCCGGCCGGCCGCGACCGGCCGGGTTGTCAGAGAAGGGCGATCAGGCGAACAGATCGTAGAAGATGGCGGAGATGGCGATCAGGCCGATCAGAACCACGAAGATGTTGCTGGCGGCGCCGGAGTATTTCTTCATGGCCGGCACTTTGGCGATGGCGTACATCGGCATCAGGAACAGCAGCATCGCGATCACCGGGCCGCCCAGGGTTTCGATCATGCCCAGGATGCTGGGGTTGAAGGTGGCCACGGCCCAGGTGGTGATGATCATGAACACGGCGGTGAAGCGGTCCAGCTTGGCGGTCTCGATGGACTTGCCGTTCTGGCGCAGTTGCTTAATCACCAGGCCGTTGAAGCCTTCTTTGGCGCCCAGGTAGTGACCCAGGAAGGACTTGCTGATGGCGACGATGGCGATCAGCGGAGCCACCCATTCAATCACCGGGTTGCGGAAGTGGTTGGCCAGGTAGGACAGGATGGAAATGTTCTGCGCCTTGGCGGCGGCCAGATCGGCCGGGGACAGGCTGAACACGCAGCTGAACACGAAGAACATCACCGACAGCACCATCATGACGTGAGCGCGGATCAGCACGCGGCCGGCGGCCGGCTCAGCGGCGTCGCCATGCAGCTTCTGCTGGTCAACCGAGAAGGACGAAATGATGGGCGAGTGGTTGAAGGAGAACACCATGACCGGGATGGCCAGCCACAGCGTTTTGTAGAACGCGCCGTGGGACAGGGCGTCGCCCAGGCTGCCGGCTTGCTGGATGGCCGCGCCGTTCCATTCCGGAATCAGGTACAGCGCCAGCAGCATCAGGCAGGCGACAAAGGGGTAAACCAGCACGCTCATGGCCTTGACGATCATCTTCTCGCCCAGGCGCACGATGGCCATCAGACCCAGGATCAGGATCAGCGACAGGATGGCGCGCGGCGGAGCGGACACGCCCAGCTGGTTGACCATGAAGGATTGCACGGTGTTGGTGATGGCCACGCTATACACCAACAGAATGGGGTAGATGGCGAAGAAGTACAGCAGGGTGATCAGCTTGCCGGCGCCCACGCCGAAGTGCTCTTCCACCACCTCGGTGATGTCCGCGCCCGGCTTGGAACTGGACAGCACGAAGCGGGTGAGGCCGCGGTGAGCGAAGAAGGTCAGCGGCAGGGCCAGCAGCGCCATGACGATCAGCGGCCACAGACCGCCGATGCCGGCGTTAATGGGCAGGAACAGGGTGCCGGCGCCAATGGCGGTGCCGTACAGACCCAACATCCAGACGGTATCTTGCTTGGTCCATGCGGACGAAGCGCCTGATTTGGGCAGGGGGGTGGAAACGGCTTGAGACATGATATTGGCCTTCATTAAAGACAAATGGGGTAATCGTTTTGACGTGCCGCCAGGCGGCGCGCCGTTTTATCTCTTGCTAGACTTTTAGTCAGTAGCGGGAACCGTTGATTAGTGATTCACGCTTCATTGATGTGCATGGTATAGGCAGTTGTACCGAGGGGGTTACACCTTTCAGAACATCAGTTGATTCTAATCAACTTTATTTTGAAGCAAAACGAACATCCGAACAATTGCTATTTGCTGTTGATGACTTATCAATATCATGATGATTGATTGTTTTTGGTTTAAAAATAAGAAAAATCGTCCATAAAAATAAGAAAATTGCTCAATACGTGGCTTGTTTGCGGAATATTCCAATTTTCAGATTGTTTTGATTTAATGTTGCTTTGCTGATCGTTGTTGAGTGAAACCGAGCGCTTGCTTGAAAGCTCGGCCGGGTTTTTCGACATGGTTCGAGCTAGTTGTAACGCGGGAAGACACGCGCATGGCATGGGTGGAGCGACGGCGGCTAGGGTTGGAAACAGGTTGCCTAGCCCGTGGAAATGGCTTGGTTTGGTGAGCTAACTAACTGAAAAATAGTAATTAATTGGATTGCTGCGGTGGGGGGTGGGCACAATGCAGGGGAGGTGGAGGTGCTCGCTTACGTCAAGACGTTTGCTATATCAGCATGGCTGACGGCTTGCGATGAAGTATCATAATATGAAATCCGAGCAGTAAAATTGTTTTCGAAAACGAACAAAAATTTTTCAAAACGAACATTTTTTGATTGGTTTCAAACATTGTTTTGCCTATCAAACGACCGTTTTTCGCCTAGTTGGCTGATTTTTAAGCATTTTTGTATTGTTTGCAATCGCGCTTGCCATCGGCGTAAAGCCGGTGTCCGGTGGAGAAGGACGCTTTCGTGGCGCGGCGAAAGGCAAAACCGTTGCCGGCCATGTTGCAAAAAGAAGGAGCTGAACAGAGTCTCGCCAGGGAAAGACCTGCGTTTGATTGTTATCAAACAACGATGATGCAATACGAACATAAAATTTTCGTGAACCAACAATCGGCGCAAGCGCAGGCGCGGGAAGCCATCAAGGATGACAGCCAAACAAACTCGTGTCGGAAGCAGGCCAGGCCGGGCAAGTCCCGGCGGAAACCTGAAAACGGCATCATCAGTTGATAGGCATTGCATCAAGATGGACCCGAGGCCGGCGGCTCTGCCCTAGCTCGCGAAATGAAAAACATGAATCACGCCTCCACACTCGCCTATGTCGCGGCCGAAGCCGCCTCCAAACAGACCGTGCTGCGTCAGCACCCTGGGCGCTATCTATTGAGCGCCGGCATGGCCGGCGCGCTGATCGCCGTGGTGCTCAGCGTCAGCCTCAAGCTGGGCCAGGTCTTCTTCGCCGTCGGCTCCCCCGGCTACTACATCGCCGTGGCCGGCTTCTTTGGCGTGGCCCTGGTCAGCATCATCGTCTGCAAGCTGGAGCTGTTCACCAGCAATGTGATGTACTTCAGCGTGGGCGTGCTCAGCGGCGACTGCCGCGTGTGCAACTTGCTGCGCAGCTGGACCATGGTCTACCTGGGCAATCTGCTGGGCGTGTTGCTGTTCACCGCGGTGTTCGCCGGCGCCGGTGGCATGGGCAGCCTGCCGGCCGACCACCTGCTGTTCAATGTGGCCGCGCATAAAGTGCATGCCGGCGCTTGGGAAATCTTCTGGAAGGGCGCGCTGTGCAACTGGGTGATCTGCCTGGCGGTGTGGGTGCCGTTGCGCATGGCCGGCGATGCCGCCAAGATGTTGATGATCCTGCTGCTGGTGTTCGTGTTCTTCTTCTCCGGCTTTGAACACAGCATCGCCAACATGGCCTTCTTCTCGCTGGCCCTGCTGCACGGCATGCAAGGCCTGGACGCCGCCGCCATCCTGCACAATATGATTCCGGCCACCCTGGGCAATATCGCCGGCGGCGCGCTGGGCGTGGGCCTGGTGGTTTACCTGCTGGAGCGTCACACCCTGCCGGCGCGGCGCGAAGCCGCAAAACCGGCCGCGACGGCGCTCGGAACCAGTGTTTGATGTTCGTTTTCGAATGTAATGCGACGGCTACAATGACGGCGTGTTGATGTGGTTTTTCATGGTATTGAAAATAAAGCGTTTTTTATGGAATTTCGCCGCCGCGGCGCCCGGTTCGGAAACCGCGTTTTAGTCGGCGGCAGTTGATCTTTATCAAACGATTTTTTTCGAAACCGAATGTACAATATGTTCAGTACTCAACATTTACTGATAGTTACTAGGAGGCACACATGGATGCTCTGAATCGTGACGCGACTCAAGCCAACCCCTGGCGCGATTTCACCGGTGGTGAATGGCAAAGCAAGGTGGATGTCCGCAACTTCATCCAGCTGAACTACAAGCCGTTTGAAGGCGACGCCAGCTTCCTGGCGCCCGCCACCGCGCGCACCCAGAAGCTGTGGGACACCCTGAGCGAGTTGCTGAAAGAAGAACGCGCCCGTGGCGTGCTGGACGTGTCCGCTGACCGCGGCAGCTCCATCACCGCGCATGACGCCGGCTACATCGACCAAGCCAGCGAAGTCATCGTCGGCCTGCAAACCGACGCTCCGCTCAAGCGCGCCATCATGCCCAACGGCGGCCTGCGCATGGTTGAGAACGGCCTGGAAGCCTTTGGCTTCAAGCTGGACCCGGTCATCAAGGACGTGTGGACCCACTACCGCAAGAGCCACAACCAGGGCGTGTTCGACACCTACACCCCGGACATCATGGCCGCGCGTAAATCCGGCGTGATCACCGGCCTGCCGGACGCCTACGGCCGCGGCCGCATCATCGGCGACTACCGCCGCGTGGCCCTGTACGGCACCGACTTCCTGCGCGCCGAACGCCAAAAAGTATTCCATGAGCTGGACGACGCCGTTTTCAACGAAGACGTGCTGCGCCTGCGCGAAGAACTGTCCGAACAATTCCGCGCGCTGGACGAACTGAAGCAGATGGCCGCCAAGTACGGCTTCGACATCAGCCGCCCGGCCGTCAACGCCCGCGAAGCGGTGCAGTGGACCTACTTCGCCTACCTGGCCGCCGTGAAAGAACAAAACGGCGCCGCCATGTCCTTCGGCCGCGTCGCCACCTTCCTGGACGTCTACATCGAGCGCGATCTGGCCTCCGGCGCGCTGACTGAAGAACAAGCCCAGGAAATGATCGACGACCTGGTGATCAAGCTGCGCATCGTGCGCTTCCTGCGCACCCCGGAATACGACCAACTGTTCTCCGGCGACCCGACCTGGGTGACCGAATCCATCGGCGGCATGGGCGAAGACGGCCGTACCCTGGTGAGCAAGAGCAGCTTCCGCTTCCTCAACACCCTGTACAACCTGGGCCCGGCGCCGGAACCCAACCTGACCGTGTTGTGGTCCACCCAGCTGCCGCGCGGCTTCAAGGACTTCTGCGCCAAAGTGTCCATCGACACCAGCTCCATCCAGTACGAAAACGACGACCTGATGCGTCCGCACTGGGGCGACGACTACGGCATCGCCTGCTGCGTGTCCGCGATGCGCATCGGCAAGCAAATGCAGTTCTTCGGCGCCCGCGCCAACCTGGCCAAGGCCATGCTCTACGCCATCAACGGCGGCGTGGATGAAAAATCCGGCGTGCAAGTGGCCAAGGGCTTCGAGCCGATCAAGAGCGACGTGCTGACCTACGACGAACTGATGCCCAAGTTCGACCTGCTGATGGACTGGCTGGCCGCGACTTACGTCAAGGCGCTGAACTGCATCCACTACATGCACGACAAATACGCCTACGAACGCATCGAAATGGCGCTGCACGATCGCGACATCCTGCGCACCATGGCTTGCGGTATCGCCGGCCTGTCCGTGGCCGCCGACTCCCTGTCCGCCATCAAGCACGCCAAAGTGCACATCATCCGCAACGAAGAGGGCCTGGCGGTGGACTACAAGATCGAAGGCGACTACCCGGCTTACGGCAACAACGACGACCGCGCCGACAGCATCGCGGTATGGCTGACCGAAACCTTCATGGACAAGATCAAGGCCCAGCCGCACTTCTACCGCAACGCGATGCCGACTCAGTCCGTGCTCACCATCACCTCCAACGTGGTGTACGGCAAGAAAACCGGCAACACCCCGTGCGGCCGCCGCGCCGGCGAACCGTTCGCTCCGGGCGCCAACCCGATGAACGGTCGCGACGTGAAAGGCTTTGTCGCCGCGGGCGCATCGGTAGCCAAGCTGCCGTATGAAGCCGCGCTGGACGGCATCAGCTGGACCGCCTCCGCCACCCCGGACGCATTGGGCCATAGCGAAGAAGAACGCGTAGCCAACCTGGCCAACTGCCTGGACGGCTTCTCCGACGCCGGCGGTTTCCACGTCAACGTCAACGTGTTCAAGCGCGAAACCCTGATGGACGCGATGGAACACCCGGAGCTGTATCCGCAACTGACCATCCGCGTGTCCGGTTATGCGGTGAACTTCGTCAAGCTGACGCGCGAGCAACAGCTGGACGTGATCAACCGCACCTTCCACGGCAGCATGTAAGCGCAAGGCCGCTGGCCACCGCGACGGCCAGCCGGCACAACGCCAAGCCTCCCTTAGGGGAGGCTTTTTTTATGCGTGGCGGTTTGGGATCAATGTCGCAGAAGATGCCTTTCGAGGCGCTGGCCGATCCGGAGCGCGCCGCCGCCAAGCGGGTGCTCGCTGCGATGATGGGGAGAATTGATGTTGAGGGAATTGAGGCTGCGCGGAGTGGAGGAGGGTGCGCGGCGCCATGCTTTTTGGCGGCGCGCCCACTGTAGCGATGAGTTAGAGTTGCCCTCTACAGCGTGCATGGTATTGATTGACAAACTTCCGGAAAACGGTCGCTACATAGATCTGCTTGTTTTCCTTAACCAGTGCCATGACATAGGCCCTGCCACTGCCGTTGCTTGTTTTGAAAGCATTAAAAAAGAAGAAGCCAACATTTCCATACTCGTCTTTGTTGGGGACAATGGACTTGCATTTCAGATCTGATGCATAGTCGGAAAAATACTCCTTCATTGATGCAATAAAAGTCTTCACCTCATTCTCAGAGCTGTCTCTCCGTGTTAAGGGCGACATTAGCTTGATGAGCTCATCCTCTTGAGCGTTTTTGGCGGCATCGATAAACCTTCTTTCTACTTCTTCATAGGGGGCCTCATCCCCACGAATGAAGTAGGAGTTAAGGCCCGAATCTGCATTGGGCGCGATGTTGTCATTGGCTTGGGCGCTTGAGTGGAAAGCTAATATAAGCAGAATGGCTGCGATTGGTTTTGGCATGTACAAGCTCTAACGGGTTTTATACGGGCGCGCGGGTCCATATATCAATAGATATTACTGACGCATATTGTCACACCCAAATGCCATATTCTTCAAGCCATTTTGTAATGAATCCGTCGGTATAATAACCCTCAATGTACCGCTGCCATCTGTGTTAAAGCCGCCATTTCCTGTCCCTGACGGGGCACGGCTACTTTGGGCCCTGAGCAGCCATAAGCTCAGAACGTATTTACGATCGTAAACAGGTTCTAAGCCCCCATCATCCCTGAATGTCCCGCACCACCCCGGCGCAAGCCGGGTTCCTGTTTTTCTTCTTCTCTATCCGCCGTGCCGTGCGGCTCTCCATGGTTTTGCGTTTGAGCAGCGCCCGCTGCTGGCGATGCCGTTCGTCAATGTCCTCGTACCCATCCACCTTGCGCGCGGCTAGTGTGAGCATGGCTTCCAGATAGTTGAAGAAGCCTCCCGGTTGCCGTGCTGCGCCGGCTTGCGGAAGCCGATGTCGCGGCTGAGAAGGCTTTTTATGCGCGGCTGCTTTGGATCAATGCCGCAGAAAATGCCTTTGTGCTATAAAATGGTTTGATTTATACGTCATTTTTCTTGACCGCCAGCGACAGATCAGCGGACCAGAGGAGGGACCATGCACAAAAACACCATCTGCTTGTGGTACGACGGCGACGCCGAAGACGCCGCGCGCTTCTATGCCGCCACCTTTCCGGACAGCCGCGTCGGCGCGGTGCTGCGCGCGCCCGGTGATTACCCGGCCGGCAAGGAAGGTGATGTGCTTACCGTGGCATTCACCGTGCTGGGCATCCCGTGTCTGGGTCTCAATGGCGGCTCCACTTTCCAGCACAGTGAAGCCTTCTCCTTCCAAGTCGCCACCGAGGACCAGGCGGAAACCGATCGCCTGTGGCAGGCCATTGTCGGCAACGGCGGCCAGGCCAGCGCCTGTGGCTGGTGCAAGGATAAATGGGGCCTAAGCTGGCAAATCACTCCGCGTGTGTTGACTGAGGCGCTGGCCGATCCGGATCGTGCCGCCGCCAAACGGGTGTTCGACGCGATGATGGGGATGGTGAAGATTGATATTGCGGGTATTGAGAAGGCGAGGAGGGGGGATATTTTAGGTAGCTGTTGACGATCCAAGAGCGGTCTGTCAACAAGGCTATCCATATTGCGGATGTTGGTCCATCATTCTGGGAGTCTTAGGCCAGAACCAATCAGCTAAAGTAGGGCTAGGTGGCGTGAGGGTTTTACGGTAAATTTATACATTTATGTAATTCTAGCGCATTAGCCACTGGCTTAGCAAGGTAAGCCAGTTTCGAGTGGATGGGGTGACTAGATTAGGCCGCAGGATTTGCGATCTACATTATGTTAGATCAGTCATCGAGATATATATGAATAAAACAGAACTTGAGCAATGGCTTGTCATAGCCAAAAACAATACGATCAAGCAACTTAAATTGCAGACTGATTGGTGGCCTTTGTCATCGAATTCAAAACCATATGCGGCACAGGCATCGGCTTGGGGTATAGCTTTTTTTACAGAAGCCGCACTAAATCGAGCTGCAGGTGAGGTGCTGACTGCCAGATGTTCAAACGGATCAAACAACTTGAGTCAGAGTATCGTGGATGCTTTGTGGGTTTCCTCTCCTGATCGAATTCACGACAAAGACCAACTAATGCTTGATTATTGTGTTGTGAATCAGACTGCATCGAGTCCCATTCAGGTCACAGGTGAAAGCGAAGTTGGCCCAAGCCATCCTATCGATTTCAATCCAATTCCGACTAACGGATATGCTTGGGATTTTTACAAGCTACTTATTGTCCCCAGTGCAACGCGACTCTTTTTCGCGAGGGTTGCATCCAGCGGTGGAGTCGGCGCACCGCAGAGAATAGAAGCCTTAGCAAAATCATTGCGCAAGCTTATAGATATCTATGGTCCAACATTTTTGCGGCCAAACGATGAGCTCGGCGCTGTTCTTATTCCGTCGACAACAAGTCAAAGAGATGGCGCAATCATACTTTGGGTTAGCCAAGGACGAGTCCGTTTCGAAAAAATCACGCCTGGTTTGCTCTAGGTCCAACCATTTCGTTGAGAGAAAGCTCATAAGCATAAGCCGTGAGGTATATTCGTGGCTTCGCTGAGATGGCTCCTAACATCAGACGTTGAGTGGCCGCTTTTATATTGATCGACCTTCCGCTTTAGGTCGCTTACAGTCGCTGGCTATGAACTACTCCCGGTCAGGATTAGTCTCTCGGTACCGTGATCGAAAGCAGGCGTAAGTGCATCAGGAGCTCAATGGTTAAGATGCCGCGCTCGCTGTTGAGCCACAACAAGAAAGCCTCAATGACTGTGCTGTCCAGTTGTGGGTGGGAGGCGGCTCTAGGGCTTGCGTGCTCATAAATGCGCACACCCTATTGGCATGAATCTGCTGTGCTGGTATGCTTTATGGCTAAAATTTTAGATGCTTGCGTAATTGTTTCCGTACCTTGGTCTAGCACAGCGGAGGCATAAATGTGGAGCTGGTTTTCATGTGTGTTAATGCTGTAAATGAATACGTTGTGAGTCGTCTACCTGAAACTAAGCCCGCACTTAATACTGATCGCCTGCAAGTTGCGCTTGCAGGCTCCTTCCGTCCACCAGTTGGCTTCACACTATACACATGAGGAGTGCCTTTGAAACTCTATGTGATTGATAAGAAAAAAAACGGAAAAGTATTCCTTCGTACCATTGCCCCAAACCGCCAGGCACTTGCACAGAAACTTGGAGGCAAAGTCTTTAAGGCAAATGGTGCTACTTACTGTGTAAGCGATGTCGTAGCGGAAAAGGGCTCCGACAACACCGCCATTGGAATGCTGGTGGGCGGTGTAATCGGAGCGCTGGGTGGGGGAGCGGGTGTTGCGGCTGGTGGTGTTATTGGTGCTCTACTCGGAAAGGAGCAAGACAAGAAAGAGGAAGCTGAAGTTACTCAGTTTAACAGGAGCATCGCATGAGCCGCGGCAAGTTCAGCCCATCGAGGCTATTCGTAGTCATTGCATTGCTCATCCTTGGACTTGTTCTCGTCTACAGCAAAGATGAAGCAAAGAACGCTGTTCGTATTTTTCTCGAATCTTATTGGCCAGCGGTAGTCATCTGGCTCCTTGCAATTGTCGGCGTTGGTGCAGGCAAGTTCTTCTGTGAACCCGACGAAAATGGAGGAGAGGGTTTAATCTATAGAAGTTTTGGCGGATACGCCGATGCGGTGTTCACAATTGCCACCTATGGCTTTTCTGGAAGTACATCACTTGCGCTATTGAAAGGACTCTATTTACAGCTGTTTTTTGGTGGGTCCTTCTTTACAGGATTTGGTGAATTCGACCTTGCATCAATTTTTGTCATCTCATCATTTCTACTTTTCTATTCAGTTGTAAGCACGACAAGGCAAATCATAAATGTTGTTTTCCAAGCTGAAGCGACAACGGTTACATCTGCATAACACTACAGCCAAGTCGACCGTCAAAAGCTGCATTTGTGCAGTCGGCTTGTGTTCATGTTGAGTGTCCGGCTTCTCATGGCACGCAGGGTAGCTTCGGGTCGTAAATGGCCATAAGCCCATCAATCATCATCTCCAAAAAGCCCCACCCCCAACCAAACCCCGGCCTAAGCCGGGGTTCATTCTTCCTTACTTCTTCTCTATCTTCCGCACCGCGCGGTTTTCCATATTCTTGCGTTTGATCTGCGCCTGTTGCTGACGGTGCAGTTCGTCAACATGCTCGAACACGTCCACCTTGCGCGCGGCCAGCGTGAGCATGGCTTCCAGATAGTTGAAGAAGCCTACCCGGAAGCCGCGTTGTTCCGGCTTGCGGAAGTCGATGTCGCGGCTGATGCGCGCCAGCAGGCTTTGGGCGCGGTAGCCGGGGTTGTCCTTCAGCCATTGCACTAGATGGGCGCCGCATTCGCGGCCATAGGCGCAGTCGGCGGCGTAGTCCGGGTGCGCGGCTGGCATCTGCCAGTAATCGGCTTGTGGCCGTCCTGGGCGTCGTGACACGAAGGGGAGCAGGGCTTCGCGCGCTTCCAGCGCGGCTTGGCGATAGCGACGGCGAGTGGGAAAGGTTTTCGACATGGTGTTTCTCCTGCGGTGACACAAGATAAACCACCTGCCTGTGAATCGTGGGGTAGGTGTAGGCAGGCGCGAGGCAGGATTGGCGTACCGAGAAACAAGGAATCGGTGAGCGCTAGGCGCTCTCCCACCACGCACCCGCCAGCCATGCATGAAGTACAGACGCAAAGCGGGTACGGATGAAGGCGCAGATGCGCCTTCATCCCCCTGTTTCGAACGGGACGCCAATCCCGGTGCCGTTAATGACGGCACCCGGCGATTGTTACCGAGTGGGCCGGCAGGGTCAAGCCAGCGAGGGCGCGGCAGCGGGTGGTGGGCAGCCTGATTTGGTCTGTGATTTGAATGTCATGATTTTGCTGCATTGCGGTATACTTCACTGCCCATTTCGTCGGTTTATCTTTGCTACAAGATAGGGCATTCCCCATGACGTCAATCTCTCTCTCGCCGCAAGCGGTGGGCAGCGCTTTCTCCCTGGAAAAAATGATCGTCGCCCGCGACAAAACCATGGCGGCGGTGCGGCGCATTGCCGCGCAGATCCGTCCCGGCATGACCGAGCAGCAGGCCAAGGATTTGGCCAAGGCGGAGCTGGAAAGCATGGGTATGGACCGCATCTGGCACGGCATCATCATCCGCTTTGGCCGCAGCACGCTGAAAATCTTCAAGCAGCAGATCGACCCGGACAATGTGCTGCTGGACGACGACATCTTCTTCATTGATCTGGGCATTGTCTGGGGCGGCCACGAGGGCGACGCCGGCGATACCTTCGTGGTCGGCGACAATGCGCGCAAGCAGGCCTGTGCCGAGGCGGCGCGCCAGTTGTGGCAGGAGGTGGCGGACAAGTGGCGGCGCGAGCGCCTGGCCGGCCCGGCCTTGTATCAGTACGCGGCGGAGCGCGCCGAGGCAGTGGGCTGGCGGCTGAACCTGGATATCAAGGGCCACCGGGTGTCGGACTTTCCGCACGCCATTTACAAGGCCGGCAGCCTGGGCGATTTCGCCCAATGCCCGGACACCGGTTTGTGGATTCTGGAAATCCAGATTGCCGATCCGTCCGGTGAATTCGGCGCTTTCTATGAAGACTTGCTGGTGAGCGAGGGCTGATCCGGGACGGGCGGCGGTAAGCCGCCCGTTGCCGTGGCCTAGGGTGGGTGGGGCCGTAGGCGATGCCCACGCGGACACGATGCCGCGTGTGCTTTCAAACCGGGCGGTGGTGGGTATCGCTGCGCTTCACCCCCCAAGCTTCCGCGCAGCGGATGCAACATCAGCACGACCCTCGCCAAATCCTATTCCTCCCTATGCGCGCCCGGATAGCGCACGCTGGTCTCCGGTATGCCGCAGCCCCACAGCGAGTAAGGGTCGGCCATTTCATTGACGCCTTCGCCATAGCGGTTGTCCGCCGGGCGCAGATGCGCCAGGCAGCAGGCGCCCAGCTCGGTGGCGTAGAGGCCGTGCACGGTGCTGAGCAAGCGGTGGCTCATGCTGTGCTGGGAGGGGAAGGCGATGGTCTGCTGCGTTTCCACGCGGCTGTAGTCCGGGCTCATCTTCACTTGCACCACGCCGTTGAGGGCGCTGTCGCAGGCCATGGACGAGGCCAGCAGGTTGAGGCGCGGTTCCGCGCCGGATTCCGGCGTGAAGCCCAGGTGGATGAAGCCGGCGCCGGCGGCCGGGGCGGTGCTGAGCCGGAACCAGTCGATGTCGCCGCCGGCCCGGATGCGGCCGAAACCGCCGTTGCCGCCGGAGGCGTTGCCCAGCAGCGCGAACCACAGATTGCCGTCCGGCCCCGGCACCATGCCCACCGGGGTGTTGCCGTGTTCGGCGGGGATTTCAATGGCGGCGGGCGCGCCGCCGTTGGCCGGGATGCGGTAGAGCTGGCTGGATTGGTCCAGCGTGGCGTAAATGTCGCCGCTGTCCGGGTGGCGCTGGACGAAGATGGGGCGCGGCGGGCAGGGGTAGAGGGTGGCGGCCGCCGGGTTGCGGCTGTCGACGCGCACGATGTGGTGGCTGTCCTTGCAGGAGGTCCACAGGATGTCGCCGTCTTCCACCACCACGTGCGGGCCGCGCGCCAGCTGCGGCAGCGGCACCCGCTTGAGGATTTCTGGCGGCGTGGTCAGGTCAGACGCTATCGGGTCTATCAGCAGCAGTTCGGACTGGAATTGCAGCGTCACCCACAGGCAGCCGGGGTGGGTTTTGGAAACGGTCAGCCCGTGCAAGCCGGTAAACGGGTTGTCGATGACGTGGGCGATGGCGGCGCGCGGTTGGCCGCTGTGCGGGTCCACCCGCATTTTGACCAGCGCGCCGGACGGCTGTTGGGAGATCAGCAGCAGGTCCGGCCCGATGGCGGCCACTTCATGGGTTTGGCTGGAGGCGGGCAGCGGATATTCGATCACGCTTTTGAGGGCGAGGCGGAGTGCGTTCATGGCGGTTCACCGTGGGTGTGGAATCCCTTTGGCATAATAGATGCCGCCAATGACATTTGCAAAAACGACCCGTGCTTTGATCCAGCTCAGCAGCGGGCGGGCGCGCGCCCGGCCACGCTTATGCCTATGGGGTGTTATGAGGATGTTCGCGAACGAGCGAAAATATTGCACTGCAAGGTAAAACTAACGATTGTTTTAACTAGAACACGACTGAAATCAAGGGTTTGATCAGGCGAGGGGTGGGGGCTATGTGGCGTGCGCACATCACAATGTACGCTTTTGACCTGTATCAAACACATATTTTCGTTTTAGAATATAAAATGTGTTCGTAAAATAACATTTGTGTTCGGCTCTGGCGTTTTGGGCGCATGCCCGTTCGGAACCGCGCACTATGCTTTAAAAGGCGGCCCTCGATGGGGTTTGCCTGTGTCGGCCATAGGAGCACAAACGCATGCCAGATACCCAAACCGCCGTGGACACGGCCTCGCAAGAACACGCCATGTCTCCCGAATCCGTGGTGGGTTACCTGCACTCCACGGAGAGCGGGGCCGGGGTGGATGGGCCTGGCATGCGCTTTGTCTTCTTCACCTCGGGCTGCCAGTTCCGCTGCCTATACTGCCATAACCCGGATACCTGGAAGCTGCACAATGGCCGCCAGGTCACGGTGGAGCAGGCGATGGCGGAACTGGAGCCGTATGCGCGCTTTTTGAAGTTCGCCGGCGGCGTGACGGTGTCCGGCGGCGAGCCGCTGATGCAGGACGAATTCGTCGGCGCGCTGTTCCGCGAGGCCAAGCGCCGCTTCGGCCTGCACACGGCGCTGGATACCCAGGGCTTTTTGCATGAGCGGGTCAGCGACGAGTGGTTCGACACGGTGGACCTGGTGATGCTGGACATCAAGCATTCGGACCCGGAGCGCTATCACGCGCTGACCGGCCAGCCCTTGCAGCCGACGCTGGATTTCGCCCGCCGTCTGCAGCGGTTGGGCAAGAAGATGTGGGTGCGTTATGTGCTGGTGCCGGGTTTGACCGACGGCGACGAGGACATCAGCAGGCTGGCGGATTTCGTCGCCGGCCTGGGCAGTGTGGTGGAGCGGGTTGAAGTATTGCCCTTCCATCAGTTGGGCATGGACAAGTGGCAGAAGCTGGGCATGGAATACCAGTTGGCGGATACGCCGATTCCCACGCCGGAGCAGGTCAAACGTGCCCGCGAGTTGTTTTCCTGTAAAGGCTTGAAGGTGACTTGAACGCCTTCCGGCCGGTGGTTTTGGCTGGCAGCGTCGCCCGGAGCGGCGCTGCTTGTTTATCGAATTATCTATCATGAATCGCTGATATATTATGACGACATCTTCTGAAATTCTGGTGATCAACTGCGGCAGTTCCTCGCTGAAATTCGCGCTGCTGCCCAAGGGCTCCAGCGAGCCGCTGCTGTCCGGTCTGGCCGAGTGCCTGGGCCTGGCGGATTCGCGCATCATTTTCAAAACCGCGGAAGGCAAGAAGACGGAGTCGCTGAACGGCGGCAGCCACGCCGAGGCGATGGAAGCGCTGACCCGCTTCATGGGCGAGCATGAGTGGCTGGACAGCGTGGCCGCCATCGGCCACCGCATCGTGCACGGCGGCGAGCGCTTCCAGGCGTCCGCGCTGATTACCGACGAAGTGCTGGCCGGCATCGAAGAATGCTGCGCGCTGGCGCCGCTGCACAACCCGGGCCACCTGGTGGGCATCCGCGCCGCGCAGAAAGCCTTCCCCAAGCTGCCGCAGGTGGTGGTGTTCGACACCGCCTTCCATCAGACCATGCCCAAGCCGGCCTATATGTACGCCGTGCCGCAGCGCTTCTACAAAGAATACGGCGTGCGCCGCTACGGCATGCACGGCACCAGCCATCGCTTCATCGCCGGCGAAACCGTGGCCGAGCTGAAGCTGGACCCGGCTAATCACGGCATCCTGATCGCCCACCTGGGCAACGGCGCGTCCGCTTCCGCGGTGAAGAACGGCAAGTGCATGGACACCACCATGGGCATGACCCCGCTGGAAGGCCTGATCATGGGCACCCGTTCCGGCGACATCGACCCGGCCGCGGTGACCTTCATCGCCCGCAAGGAAGGCCTGGATCTGGACGGCATCGACAATCTGCTGAACAAGCAGAGCGGCCTGCTGGGCATTTCCGGCGTGTCCAGCGACTGTCGCGCTCTGGAAGAGGCGGCGGCGGAAGGCAATGTGGACGCGCAACTGGCGCTGGACATGTTCGCTCACCGTCTGGCCCGCCTGCTGGGCGGCCTGGCCACCTCGCTGGACCGCATCGACGCGCTGGTGTTCACCGGCGGCATCGGCGAGAACTCCAGCCTGCTGCGCGAGAAGACCCTGAACCACATGAAGGTGCTGGGCTTCGCCGTGGACGCGGCCGCCAACGAGCGCGCCGTGCGCGGCAACACCGGCGTGATCAGCCAGCCGGGCAGCACCACCGCGCTGGTGATGGCCACCAATGAAGAGTGGATGATCGCCAAGGATACCGCCGACCTGGCCGGTATCTGATAGGACCTCGCGGCGCAAGCCGCGTCTGTATCGCGCGGCCGGCGTTCCGTCGGCCGCCGCCTGATTCTGAACGCCGGGCCGCCTAGCGGCGGCGCGCGCGTCGAAAGCAAAACCATGACATCGCAACAACCGAAACGAGTGTTTTTCCTGGCTTCCTATGGTTCGGACGCCGGGCTGACCTCCATGACTCTTGGCCTGGTGCACGCGCTGGAGCGCGACGGCATCAAGGTGGGCTTCGTCAAGCCCATCGCCCAGGCCGCCAGCGCCAGCGCCGGCGCGGAGCTGTCCAATCACTTCGCCCGCCAGCTGTGCAATATCGACGCGCCTGCGTCCATCCCGTTTGCCCGCGCGCAAGCCATGCTGCGCGAAGGCGAACTGGCCACGCTGATGGAAGACGTGGTGCGCTTGGCGGAACAGGCGCGCGACAATCACGATGTGCTGATCGTTGAAGGCCTGGTGCCGGACGCGGACGCGCAAACCACGCTGCGTCTGAACGCGGAAATGGCGGGCAGCCTGTCCGCCGAGCTGCTGCTGGTGTTGTCCGGCGCCGACCGCGACGCGCGCGGCATCGCCGAATGCGTGCAGCTGGTGCAGAGCCAGTTCAGCGCCGACGGCAACGGCAAGCTGGCCGGCCTGCTGCTGAACCGCGGCGCGGAATGCGGCAAGCTGGACGCGCTGCGCGCCGAGCTGGCGGCCCTGGGCTGCGTCACGCCGCTGCTGGGATGCGTGCCTTACGACGCCAAGCTGGACGCACCGCGCGTGCTGGACGTGGTCAGCGCGCTGGGCTTGAAGATCGAGCACGCCGGCCAGATCGAGCAAGCGCGCATGCGCGAAACCGTGGTGGCGGCCCGCACCGTGGAGAAGATGGCCGAGCGCCTGCTGCCGGGCACCCTGGTGGTGACGCCGGGCGACCGCAGTGACGTGGTGTTGGCCACCTCGCTGGCCATGCTGCGCGGCGTGCCGCTGGCCGGCCTGCTGCTGACCTGCGGCGAACCGGTTTCCGGCAGCATCCTGCCGCTGATCCAGTCCGCGCGCCAAGCCGGCCTGAGCATTCTGTCCACCGAGCGCGACACCTATGAGACCAGCACCATGCTGGCCAATCTGGACCGCCACGTGGCGATGGAAGACACCGAGCGCATGCAGGCGATGATCGATTTCGTCGCCGAGCGCATCGACACCTCCGCGCTGGTGCAGAAGATTGGCGAGCCGCGCGAAGTGCGCCTGCCGCCGCCGGCCTTCCGCCATCGTCTGATCGAGAGCGCGCGCCGCTCGCAGAAGCGCATCGTGCTGCCGGAAGGCGACGAGCCGCGCACCATCCAGGCCGCCGCCATCTGCCACGAGAAGGGCATCGCCCGCTGCGTGCTGATCGGCGAACCGGAGCGCATCCGCCAGGTGGCGGAAGCCCAGGGCGTGACCCTGCCGGCCGACATCGAGATCCTGGCCCCGAAAGAGGCCGCCGGCCGCTACGTGGCGCCGATGATGGAGATGCGCAAGAGCAAGGGCCTGACCGCGCAGCAGGCGGAAGAGCAGCTGGAAGACAGCGTGGTGATCGGCACCATGATGCTGGCGCTGAACGAGGTGGACGGCCTGGTGTCGGGCGCGGTGCATACCACCGCCAACACCATCCGTCCGGCGCTGCAGCTGATCAAGACCGCTCCGGGCGCGAGCATCGTGTCCAGCATCTTCTTCATGCTGATGCCGGATCAGGTGCTGGTTTACGGCGATTGCGCGGTGAACCCGGACCCGAACGCGGAGCAGCTGGCGGACATCGCCATCCAGTCCGCCGATTCCGCCCGCGCCTTCGGCCTGAGCCCGCGCGTGGCGATGATCTCTTACTCCACCGGCACTTCCGGCAGCGGTTCGGACGTGGAGAAAGTGCGCGAAGCCACCCGCATCGCCAAGGAAAAGCGTCCGGATCTGATGATTGACGGTCCGATGCAGTACGACGCCGCCAGCGTGGAATCCGTGGGCCGTCAGAAGGCGCCGGACAGCGAAGTGGCCGGCCGCGCCAATGTCTTCGTGTTCCCGGATCTGAACACCGGCAACACCACCTACAAGGCGGTGCAGCGCTCCGCCGGCGTGGTGTCGGTGGGCCCGATGCTGCAAGGCTTGCGCAAGCCGGTCAACGATCTGTCGCGCGGCGCGCTGGTGGACGACATCGTCTATACCATCGCGCTGACCGCGATCCAGGCGGACGCGTAATACGCGAGCCCAGCCTGGCCTGATCCAGGATGGATCCAAGTGACAGCCCCCGGCGTTTTGCGTCGGGGGCTTTTTTCTTGATGGCTGGAGGTGCGGGGGGCGCTGTTGGGCGTGCAAATTAATGCCCATGGTATTGTGGTACAATGGAGGCGAGGTTGAACTTCCGATAAACACTTAATTAGAAAGGGAACCTGCTTATGCTGAGCCTGTTTTTGATTACTGTTTTTCTGATTATCAGTCTGGTCCATTGTTATTGGGCATTGGGCGGCACCGTGGGCATGGGCGCAGCCGTGCCGGAGGTGGATGGCAAACCGCTGTTCCAGCCCTCGCGCACCAGCACCTTGATGGTGGCCGGGGCATTGGCCCTGTCGGCGCTGGCGGTGGCGCTGCACGGACATCTGAGCCGTTTCTGGCTGGCTGAGACCGTGCGCTGGGGCCTGCTGGCGCTGGGCGCGGTGATGCTGCTGCGCGGCATCGGCGAATTCCGCTACGTCGGCTTGTTCAAAAGCGTGCGCGATAGCCGTTTCGCCCGCAACGACACCCGTTTCTATTCCCCCTTGTGCCTGCTGCTGGGGGCGTCCTTGCTGTTCCTGGCCTGGTAAGGAATGCAAAGCGGGCGGCGCGAGCCGCCCGCTATCCGCGCTTCCCATCAGCGCTTGCTGTTTTTATAAAGCAGCTGCGCCTTCCAATCCTGCCGCTGCGGCTGGCGCGCGATGCTGACGCGGAAACGTTCGCGCGGGCCGATATTGGGCTGCCATAAATACAGTTGTCCATCGTGGGCGCCGCCGTTCCAGGCGGTCAGATAGTAGTCGTTCTGCCGCGCCCAGTCCTTGAAACTGACGATATCGCCGTCCCGCAGGCAGCCGTCCGGCCGGTCCTGGATCTGCAAGCGCAGTTCCGAGGAGGCGTTGAGCGGGCCTTGCTTGGTGTAGTAGGCGTATTGATTGGCGTCCAGGCCGCCCCACCAGGTCCAGAACCAGCCGGGACGATCGGCGCGTTCCACCCGCAGGTATTCGCCGGAGCGCAGGCAGCCGTTGTCGCGCATCGCGAAGTTGTTGGACAGATTGAAGCGGGCGGCCGGGCCAGTGCCGGCGCCGGTTTTCAGCCAGCCGTCGTTGGCGGTGGCGCTTTGCAGCCATTGGCCGTTGCCCAGGTTCTGCAGGCCCACCTGGCGGTAGCTGCCGGCTTGGTCGGTATAGGACTGGGTGGGGGTGGCGGCATCGGCCCAGGCGAAGGCCTGTACCGGGTAGTGGTCGCTGTAGTCGGTGTAGGCGTAGGTGTGCTTGCCGACGGATTGCACCGTCCACTGCGGCGACGGCGCGTCCAGCGCCAGATTGTGCCAGGCCGCCGGCTGACGGTGGGCTTTCAGTGTCAGGATGTAGTCCAGGTATTCCGGCGCGTCGTCGCCGCGCGCGCCGTAACGCTCCAGCGCCAGGCCGTTGCGCGCGGTGTCGAAGCTGTCGCTGACGCCGGCGTAGCGCGGCTCGCTGGCTTGCAGGATGTCCAGCATCGCGCGGTATTCCGCCGGCTTGCGGCGGTCCACGTTCATGTCGCCGGCGATCAGCACCATTTCGTCCTTGGGCAGCTGCCGCGCGCGCAGCCAGTCGGCGATCTCGCGCAACTGGGCCTGGCGCACCGCCGCGTGGTCCTTGCAGCCGCTGTCTTCCGATTGCAGATGGGTGCCCAGCACGTGATAGTACTGGCCGCCCACTTGCAGCTTGGCGTAGGCAAAGCCCTTGAGCGCGTATTGATCCCAGCTGCAGCCGGCGTTGCGGAACAGGTATTGCCGCTTTTCCACTATTGGCCAGCGGCTGACGATGGCGACGCCGCCGTCTTCCGGCCTGGCGCCATCCCAGCCCTCGGTGCCGTCCCAGCCGCTCTGGCTGCGGCCTATCACCGGGGTCTGGTGCGGGAAGCGGGCTTTCAGGCCTTGCAGCAGCGCTTCGGAGCTGCTGTTGTCCTGCAGTTCCTGAAACACCGCCACGTCCTGGTGTTGCAGGATGGGAGCGGAGGCGATCAGCCGCGCGCGCTGTTCCTGGCCGTAATTGGGATAGAGCGATTGCGGCAGCAGCATCGCGTTCCAGGTGGTGAGCCTGAGGTCGTCGGGATAGGCGGCGAGGGCGGGGGTGGCCAGCAGCGCGGCGCACAGTGCCAGGCAAGCTTTCATCATGTCTCCGGGGAGTGTGGGGAGCGCAAAGCTTGAATGGCGTGGTTTACGGAATTGCTATGTCATTTAAATTTGATCTGGCGTAGAATGAGCGCCTGCGCCGTCACGCTTGTGCGGCTTGAATCTCTTCTGTGTTTTCCCGATAGGAGCGCGCCGGAATGAAGCTGTAATGCCCGTCACTCGTTTGCCCAGCCAGGGCCGTTTGCCGCATTGCCGTTTCTTTCGCTGTCATGCTTCGTCTTCGCTCCCCGATGGGAGTCGTCCATGTCTCTATGGACGCGGCCTTGGCTAGGTGTTTCCCATTCTCTGAACAGAACAGGATTCCCCATGTCGGAACACGCTTCCCTCGATATTTTTTCGCATAATCAGGCCGCCTGGGATCGTCAGGCCGAGCAGGCCGGCCCATGGTCGCAACCGGTGGACGCCGCCGCCATCGCCGCCGCGCGCGCGGGCGATCATCGGGCACGGCTGACGCCGGGACCGCTGCCGGCCGGCTGGCTGGATCAGGTGGCCGGCTGGCGCATTCTGTGCCTGGCCAGCGGCGGTGGCCAGCAGGGCCCGCTCTTGGCGGCGGCCGGCGCCGAGGTCACGGTATTGGACGCCTCCGAGCAGCAGTTGGAGCGCGACCGCCTGGTGGCGCGGCGCGAAGGGCTGAGCCTGGCGACCGAGCTGGGCGATATGCGCGATCTGTCGCGCTTCGCCGATGGCGGCTTCGACTGCGTCTTCCACCCGATTTCCAATCTCTATGTGCCGGATGTGCGCCCGGTGTGGCGCGAGTGTTTCCGGGTGCTGCGTCCGGGCGGGCGCTTGCTGAGCAGCTTTTTCAATCCGGCGGCCTTCATCGGCGACCGCGACCCGGAATACGCGCGCCAGGGCCTGATCCGGCCGCGCTTCCCGGTGCCGTATTCCGATCTGCGCGATCTGGCGCCGGCGGCGCTGGCGGCCAAGCGGGCCGGCGGCGAGGCGCTGGTGTTCGGCCATAGCCTGGCCGAGCAGATTGGCGGCCAACTGGAGGCGGGTTTCTTGTTGGCCGGTTTCCACGAGGAGATGCAGCCGACGCCGCGCTTCGTCATCGACGGCTATTTGCCGGCCTTCATTGCTACCTGGGCGAACAAGCCGGGGGCTTAGAACCTGTTCAATGTCTGCTGCGCTTCAGCGATACGGCGTTAAAAACTGCTTCGAAATGCTCATGTACCGCTTGTACATTCCGCTTTCTCAGCCGTTTTCGCCTTGTCTCGCTCTTGCTCGCGAGACTTTGAACAGGTTGCAAGAAGCTGCGTACGATCTGCTGCGCGTCGGCGATACGGCGTTGAAACCGAGCGGTGTCAGCCTTTCCCTGGACGGGGTCGATGTTTATCGCGTGCGATGAGCATCGACCCCCTTGTTAATGGCTGCCTGCTTTCTTGAGTCCCTCGGCGACCATGCCCGGTTCATAAATGAATTTCATCGCCTTCATGAAGGGCATGCCCCACAGGTCCGCGTGCGCCGCGCCATTAAATGATTGCGCAAACACATGCTCCTCTTGCATCAATACATTCCAGACGATTCCGCTAAACCAGGCGCAATTGTGGATGGGAGTGTAAGCGCCATTCACCGGATTGGTTTTGGACATTCCCATGGCCTGGCCGGCAAAGTAACTGGCCATGTTCAGCTCGGGCACTATCACTTCTTCAAGGATCTTGATTTGTTTTTTCGGACTATTCAAAGGCGCGCATCTTTGAAGGCTGAATTTTCTGTCGGACTTGTCCATATTGCCGTTTTTAACATAGCCCTGGCCTTCGCGATAGCTGTAGGACGATGGGCTGACGGCGCCGTTTCTATCGTGGAAAACATTGATCCAGGTATGGCCGAACTTTCCCGATCCGAACGCCGTGGTCAGCTGATCCAATACCGCCTTGGCGCGTTGCTCGGGCTGGTTTTCAGGGAATTTCCTGGCAATTTCGTCCGCCATCTTAATAATCGGACCCATGTCTGTTTTGTTTGGTGTCCGGTTGGTCCTAATGCAGATTTGCGGGTAGGCGATGCTGAGATCCCCATTGGGCATGAACTGGTCCGCCAATATTTCCGCATAGGCTGAGCAGGATAGGCTGGTTAGTACCAAAAAACCGATAGCCGAGTGTTTTGTTTTCATTGTTTCTTCCTGGAAATGGATTAATGCTGATTGCGGCAATAAGCGATGAGTCAATTGAGCGCTTTTCAGCACTCCATGCTTATGGCGTCATGAATCAGACCAGGGAGAATTTACTCTTGAGCCATCTTAATTTTAATGGGACGGGTACTAAATCAATTCGAGTAAATATATTATTGATGTTTACCATTGCTTTAGCCGCGCGGCCGAGTAAGTGGCGCGGGTTTTAGAACGTGTTTACGATCTCGCGAGCTAAGGCGAGACAAGGCGAAAACGAGCGAAAAAGCGGAATGTACAAGTGGTACATGAGCATTTTGAGCTCGTTTTCAACGCCGTATCACCGACGCGCAGCAGATCGTAAACAGGTTCTTAGTTGCGGCGCAGCTGGCAGGCCAGGCTGCGCGGCACCAGCAGCCTTTGCTCGTTCAGGATGTCGTTGCTTGGGAAGTAGCGGATTTCGCGGATGCCGTCGTCTTCGCGCAGCAAGGTGATGCTCTTGGCGGCGGGGATGTAGATGATGATCTGGCCGGCTTGGTGACAGACGATGCTGTAGGCGTTGAAGTCGCTGTCGCTCAGGTGCTCGCTGTTTTGGCGCAAGGAGCGCGGCAGCCGCTGGTCGTCGCGGCCTTCCGCCTGGCTGGCGGCGAGCAGGACGGCGAGCGTTAGCGGAATCAGGCGCTTCATGGCGTTGGCGCTTATCCGGCCGGACGCAGCCGGCTGTTCAGATAGCGCTCGCCCTGGCGGCGCAGCGGCGGCGGCGCCAGCCGCAGCCATTGATTGAAATGCAGGCCCAGCAGGGTGTTGTTGCCGGCTTTTTCCTGCAAGGCGATGGCCAGGCTGTCGTAGATGGGGTCGTCGTCGTGGAGGTCGTCGGCGCAGGCTTGGGAGAAGCTGTCGCTGTCCGCACTCCAGCGGCAATCCGCGCCCAGGCGCAGGCCGTAGCCGTGGCTCAGGCCGGAGGCGAGCAGGCGCGCGTATTGGCGCTCGAAGCCGGCCGGGTCGAACAGATAGCTGTCGCTGTGCAGCCAGCGGCCGTCCAGCCGCGCCTGCACCATGCCGTGGAACAAGTGGGACGGCAGGCACAGATAGACCGGCGCCGGCACCGCGTGGCGCAGAATGCGCTTGTCCAGCCGCACGAAACGCAGCCGCGCCGGGATGCCGGCGGTGGTCAGCAGCGCGCGCAGCAAGTCGCCCTGGGCGTTGCAATGGCCTCGGCCCAGCGCCAGCGTGCGCTCCGGGCTGACGGTTTCGAACTGGGCGGTGAAGCCGAAGCGCACGCGGTCGCGCACGAAGTCGTGCAGCGCGCGGCAGTAATCGCGGTCGTTGTCGGGGGAGGCGTCGCGTTGCACTTGGCGCAGGGCTTCGCTCAGGCTCGGCCCCGTGCTGGACGCGGGGCGGATGGACAGGGCTTGGAGGCTTGGATGCATGGCATGCTCTGGCGGCAGGTGTTAATCATATTGAATATTCTGGGCCGGGGATTGTCAATGCACAGTTTGATGACGGCAGGCTGGAAAAGCCGCCGGCCCGGAGGATGGGCCGGCGGCGCACAAAGCACCGATCAAACGTGCAGCAGCAGGAAACGCCGTTCCCACGGGCTGATCACGTCGAAGTACTCGCGGTACTCGGCTTCCTTGATCGCGCTATAGGTGCGGATGAAGTGCTCGCCGAACAGATTGGTCAGCGGCTCGCATTTGAGCAGCATGTCGATGGCGTCGTCCAGGTGGCGCGGCAGTTGGTGGGGCTGTTCATAGGCGCTGCCGCTCAGCGGCTCGGACGGCATCAGGCCCTGTTTCATGCCCAGGTAGCCGCAGGCCAGGCTGGCGGCGATGGCCAGATAGGGGTTGACGTCCACGCCGGCCAGGCGGTTTTCCACCCGTCGCGCCTGTGGGTCCGAGTGCGGCACGCGCAGGCCGCAGGTGCGGTTGTCATAGCCCCAGGACAGATTGATCGGCGCCGAGGTGTAGCGGCTCAGCCGGCGGTAGGAGTTCACATAGGGCGCGAAGAAGGGCATCGCCGGTGGCAGATAGCTTTGCAAGCCGCCGATGAAGTGGAAAAACTTCTGCGAGGGCTGGCCGTCCTTCAGGCTGAAGATGTTCTTGCCGCTGTCCTTGTCCACCACGCTTTGATGCAGATGCATGGCGCTGCCGGGCTGGCCCTGCATCGGCTTGGCCATGAAGGTGGCGTACATATTGTTGCGGATCGCCACTTCGCGCACGGTGCGCTTGAACAGGAAGACCTGGTCCGCCAGCGCCAGCGGGTCGCCGTGGTCCAGATTGATTTCCATCTGGGCGGTGCCCATTTCGTGGATCAGGGTGTCCAGCGCCAGGCCCTGGGCCTCGCACCAGTCGTACATTACGTCGAAGATGCCGTCGTATTCGTTGACCGCGTCGATGGAGAAGCTCTGCATGCCGGCTTCGGTGCGCTTGGTGCGTCCCACGGGCGGGCGCAGCGGGATGTCTTCGTCCGGCTGGATTTCCACCAGGTAGAATTCCATTTCCGGCGCCACCACGGCCTTGAGGCCTTCGTCTTCGTATAGTTTCAGGATGCGCTTGAGCACATTGCGCGGCGCCAGGTCCACCGGGCGGCCGTCGAAAAAGGTACAGTCGTGGATGATCTGGGCGGTGGGTTCCAGATTCCACGGCACCGGGCGCAGGGTACTGGCGTCCGGGATCAGCCGCATGTCGGGATCGGCGATGGAGGTGAAGTCCTGGTCCGGGTAGTCGCCGGTCACGGTCATGGACAGCACGGCTTCCGGCAGGCGCAGGCCTTCGGCGGGATTGTATTTGTGGCGCGGCACGATCTTGCCGCGGGCAAGCCCGGTCATGTCCGGGATCAGGCACTCCACTTCGGTGATGCGGTTGTCGTCAAGCCATTTATTTATTTGTTCTGCGTTATTCATAAACCCTCTGGTTTCATGTGTGCGCGCCGGAGCTGCTGTCGCGCTGGGCGGCATGCCTCAGCGTATGCGGCCGCTGCGCTTGTACTAAAAATAATCTACGGTCCAGTGTTCGGCAGCCGGGGCTGCGCGGGCAGGCGGGACGGGGCTGGAATCGGGCCCAGTGATGGGTTGGCAATCCGGTTGCTCCTCTCGGTCAGGCAAAACGGCACAATGCCGGTTTGAAGGGTATTGATCGTTTTGGTTTTGAAATGTTCAATATTTTGAACAAATGCATGCTAGTACCGGCGCATGGACATTCGCAATGATTATTGATTGGAGTCCGCTCTATTGTTGGTTTGCGGCAACAGGGAAATCTGACAAGGGGACTGTTAAGACCTCTTTATGAGTATTAGAATTGACCGATATGGAAAACGATACCGAGCAGTTGAAACCCGCCTCAGATTCCAAGCCCAATCCTCCGCGCCGCCGTTGGTGGCGCTGGCTGGCGCTGCCCATTGTGCTGCTGGCCTTGCTGTGGGGCTTCCTGGGCTGGCTGGCGCCGGGCATGATCAGCGACGCCGCCGCCAAGTGGGCAAGAAGTATTGGCCGCACGCTGAGCATGGGCGAGGTCAGGATCACGCCCTGGGACATGTCGTTGGAAGTGCGCGACTTGAAACTGAGCGAGGGCGACGGCCGGCCGCTGTTCGCGGCGCAGCGGGTCTATCTGAACCTGGATCCCTCCATGTTGCTGATAGGCCGCTGGCAGGCGCAGGAGTTCTCATTGGACCAGCCGCGGCTGGCGCTGACGCGCAACCGCGCCGGGCAGTGGAACTGGGCCAGCTTCGTCGCCGACGCCGCCGGCCCGGCCAAGCCGGAGGGCGGTTCGGACAAGCTGCCGCGGCTGCTGATCAAGGCCTTGAACATCCGCAACGGCCAGGCGCAGCTGTCCGATCAACTGGGCGGCGGCGAGCGCTTTTCCATGGTGCCGCTGAATCTGGCCTTGGTGGACCTGTCCACGCTGCCGGAAAACGGCAGTTATACGATGCAGGCGGCGCTGACCGACGGCACCCGTTTCAATTGGAAGGGCAGCATCAATCTACAGCCGCTGAAGTCCGACGGCGAGGCGCAGATGGCGGAGCTGCCGCTGGCCTCGGTCTGGCCCTATGTGCAGCCGCATTTCAATACCGCCGCGCCGGAAGGGCGCTTGTCGGTGTCGGCGCGCTACCGCTTTGAAATGTCAGGCAAGACGCCGGAGCTGACGGTGTCGCCGTTCCGCGCCAGCCTGCTGCGCTTCGCGCTGAAAGCGCCGGGCGGCGGCAGCGAGCTGACGATTCCGGAAGTCCGCGTCGAAGGCGGCGCGCTGGATCTGGCGCGCTCGATGCTGAAAGTGCAGTCCATCGAGCTGGATCAGGGCCTGGCAATGGCCGGACGCGATCGTGACGGAACGGTGGATTGGCAGAAGGCGATTCCGGCCGCGCCGGCCGTCGCCAAGCCGCAGCCGGAGGCCGCGCCGCTGCCGTGGCTGGTGAATATCGAGGCGATCAAGCTGCGCAATTGGCGTCTGAACTATGCCGACCATGGTTTCCGCCAGCCGCTGGCGCTGGAGGCCAGGCTGCCGGCCTTGTCCGGCCGTTTTTCGCTGTCGCCCGACCATGGCTTCTCGCTGAGCGGGATGGTGGCGCGCCTGGAAGAATTGAAGCTGGGCGCTCAGGGCGCGGAGCCGGCCTTGAGCCTGGCCAGCGCCGAGCTGGCGTCCAGCCAGCTATTGCAGCAAGGCCGCCGCATCGAACCGGGCAAGCTGACGCTGAGCGGCCTTGAGGCCAAGGTGGAGCGCGACCGTGCCGGCCAGGTCAATCTGGCCCGCTTGTTCGAGCCCGCCGGCCGCGCCAAGCCGGCCGCCGCGCCCACGCGGGCCAAGGATGAGGCGGTGCCGGCCTGGAAGTTCTCCTATCCGGAAATGGAGCTGCGGGACAGCCGGCTGAGCTGGACCGACCGCAGCCTGCCCAAGCCGGTGAGCGCGGCCTTGTCCGATCTGGGCGGCACGGTGGAGGCGGGCGACGGCCAGCGACTGGAGCTGGACCTGGCGGGCAAGCTCAACGGCGGCAAGCTGGCGGCCAAGGCCGATATCGACGCCGCCGTTGGCGCGTTCAAGGGCAAGCTGCGCGCCGACGGGGTGCAACTGGCGCCGTTGGCGCCCTATGCCTTGAGCGGCACGCCGCTGCGTTTCGGCGGCGGCTCGCTGTCGGCGGATCTGAACCTGGATGTCGGCGCGCGCGGCTGGCGCGTCGGCGGCTCAGCCGGCGTGGCGCGGCTGGCGGTGTACGAGCCGGGCGAGAAACTGCCGCTGTTGGGCTGGCGCGATCTGCAAGTGCGCGGCCTCAGCGCCCAGGGCATGCCGTTGAAAGTGGCGGTCAACGATGTGCGGCTGCAAGCGCCGGCGGCGCGGCTGGTGCTGGACGACAAGCGCGAGCTCAACTTCAAGCGCCTGTTCGCCGGCCAGGGCGGCAAGCCGGCAACGCCCGCGCCGGCGGCCAAGGCGGCGCCGCTGCCCTTGGTGGAGGTCAAGTCCATCCATGTGCAGGGCGGGCGGGTGCAGTTCGCCGACCATGGCATGAAGCCGGACTTCGCGTCCGATATGCACAATCTGCGCGGTTCCATCCAGAACCTGTCCACCCGCGCCAGCCAGCGCGGCAATATCACGCTGGACGGCGATGTGGACCAGTTCGGCGACGTCAAGGTGCGCGGCGCGCTGTCGCCGCTGGCGCCCACCGACAATACCGACATCACCCTGGCCTTCCGCAATATCTCCATGGGCACGCTGAACCCGTATTCGATGAACTTCGCCGGCTGGCAGGTCAAGGACGGCCGCTTGTCGGTGGACCTGCGCTACCTGCTGGAGCAGCGCCAGCTCAAGGGCGAGAACCGGGTGGTGATCGATTCCCTGCAATTGGGCGACGAATTGCCGGACAGCGAATACAAGGGCCCGCGGCTGCCGCTGCGGCTGGCGGTGGCCATCCTGGAGGACAGCGACAAGCGCATCGATCTGGACCTGCCGGTGGCCGGCAGCCTGGACGATCCGCAGTTCAGCTACGGCAAGATCATCTGGAAAGCCATCGTCAACGTGGTGACCAAGGTGGTGACCGCGCCGTTCCGCGCGCTGGGCGCCTTGCTGGGCGGCGAGGGTTTCGACGATATCCGCTTCGTGGCCGGCGAGGCCAATGTGGCGCCGCCGGAGCGCGAGAAGCTGGTCAAGGTGGCTGGGCTGATGGTGAAGCGGCCCAAGCTGATGCTGTCCATCAGCGGCGGCTACAACGCCGACGCCGACCGCAAGGAAATGGCGCGCGCGCAGACCGATCTGGCGATCTTCGCCGCCGCCGGCCATCAACTGGGCGCCGGCGAGCCGCTGCCGCTGCCGGACATGCAGGACGAGGCCATCCTGTCCGCGGTCAAATCGGTGTACGGCAAGCAGATCGGCCGCCTCAAGCTGCTGGGCCACACGCTGAAGCCGGGCGGGCCGTCCGGCGCGGCCTTGGGCAAGCTGCTGCGCGAGGAGTTGATCGCCGCGCAGAGCATCACCGACGCCAGCCTGCAGCAACTGGCCAAGCAACGCGCCGCCAACGCGCGCGCGGCCATGGTCAAGGTCGACCCGTCCTTGCAGGAGCGCATCCAGTTGGGCGAGCCGGTCAAGGCCTCGGCCGGCCGCGACGGCGTGCCGCTGGAGGTCAAGCTGAAGAGCTCCTGACCCAGTATTCCGGGCCGCCGCCGCGCGTCGTGTTTTTGCTCATGACGAACGGGAAAAGTGGTGGCGGCGCGGCATAGCGCTTGATATGTGTCAACGAACGGCGTAACTACATATAGTGTAATACGCCGTTTTTCTTTTCCAGATGTTGCGTATTGGACGTGTTGAAACCTTTTGCGAGCCACACAGTCCATTGCATGCTGGAACGGGGTCGTACTGGCCGCCGCAGGTCGCAATTCAAGAGGAACCGGGAACCATGAAGCAGGAAAACATCGCCGCCATGACTGAGCAGGACATCTCCCGCGAGGTGTTGCTGGAAAAATACGCCAAGAACGGCGAGCAAAGCGTGGGCGAGGTGCGGCTGCGCGTGGCCAAGGCGCTGGCGGCGCTGGAAAGCGATCCGGCGCGTTTCGAGCCGCTGTTCTATCAGGCCCTGGAAAACGGCTTCATTCCCGGCGGCCGCATCAATTCCGCCGCCGGCACCGAGCTGCGCGCCACCCTGATCAATTGTTTCGTGCAACCGGTGGGCGACTCGGTGTCGGAAACCGAAAACGGCAAGGTGGGCATTTACGAGGCTTTGCTGCAGGCGGCGGAAACCATGCGCCGCGGCGGCGGCGTCGGTTACAACTTCTCGCGTATCCGTCCCAAGGGCGCGCGGGTCAAGGGCACCAATAGCCGCGCGTCCGGCCCGGTGTCCTATATGCGGGTGTTCGACCGCAGTTGCGAGACGGTGGAGTCCGCCGGCGCGCGCCGCGGCGCGCAAATGGGGGTGCTGGACATTTCCCACCCGGACGTGGAGGACTTCATCCACGCCAAGGACCAGGGCGATTTGCGCAATTTCAATATCTCGGTGGGCGTCTCCGACGACTTCATGCGCGCGGTGGAAGCCGACGTCGCCTGGGAACTGACCCACGCGGTGGAGCCGTCGTCCGACGCCTTCCCCGGCAGCTATCAGCGCGAGGACGGCCTGTGGGTCTACCGCGCGGTGCCGGCGCGCGAACTGTGGCGGCAGATCATGGCCTCCACCTATGACCACGCCGAGCCGGGCGTGCTGTTCATGACCCGCATCAACCAGGACAACAATCTGTCCTATTGCGAGGTGATCGAGTCCACTAATCCTTGCGGCGAGCAGCCGCTGCCGGATTACGGCTGCTGCGACCTGGGTTCGATCAATCTATGCCGCCATGTGCGCCAACCGTTTGGCGACAAGCCCAGCTTCGACTTCAAGAGCTTCGAGAAAGTGGTGCGCATGTCGGTGCGCATGCTGGACAATGTGCTGGATCTGACGGTGTGGCCGCTGGAGGAACAGCAGCGCGAGGCGCAGGCCAAGCGCCGCGTCGGGCTGGGCTTCACCGGCCTGGGCGATGCGCTGATCATGCTGAAGATACGCTATGACAGCGAGGAGGGCCGCCGCTTCGCCAGCCGTATTTCCGAGGCGATGCGCGACGCCGCCTACGATGCCTCGGTGGACATCGCCATCGAGAAAGGCGGCTTCCCGCTGTTCGACGCCGATGCCTACCTGGCCGCGCCGCATTGCGCCAGCCGGCTGCCGGAGGCGATCAAGGCGCGCATCCGCAAGCATGGCATCCGCAACTCGCACCTATTGTCGATTGCGCCCACCGGCACCATTTCGCTGGCCTTCGCCGACAACGCCTCCAATGGCATCGAGCCGCCGTTCTCCTGGTTCTACACCCGCAAGAAACGCATGGCCGATGGCAGCCAGCAGGAATACCTGGTGGAAGACCACGCCTACCGCGTCTACCGGATGCAGGGCGGCGATACCGACGCCTTGCCGGACTATTTCGTCTCCGCGCTGGAAATGAGCGCGCTGGACCATATGCGTATGGTGGCGGCGGTGGCGCCCTATATCGACACCGCCATTTCCAAGACGGTGAACGTGCCCGGCGATTACCCCTTCGACGATTTCGAAAGCCTCTACCTGGAAGCCTGGCGCGCCGGCCTGAAGGGCATTACCACTTATCGTCCCAATAGCGTGCTGGGCTCGGTGCTGTCGGTGGAACCGGCCAAGCCCAGCGCCGCCACGCCGCAGGACCTGTCCGGCAGCGGCGACGGCGATCCGGACCGCCGCGTGGTGCTCAACACCGCGCCGACGCCGGCGCTGTCCAGCCTGAAATGGCCGAATCGGCCCAAGTTGAAAGAGGGCAACCCATCGTGGACCTTCATGGTGGAAGGCGACGCCGGCGATTTCGCCGTGGTGGTGGGCCATGTGGAGAACGGCCGGGTGTCGCCGTTCGAATGCTGGGTCAACGCCACGGAAGAACAGCGCGGCCTGGGCGCGGTGGCCAAGACCCTGTCCATGGACATGCGCTGCCGTGACCACGGCTGGCTGGCGGCCAAGCTGGACGCGCTGTCGCACACCAACGGCGACAAGCGCTATGTGTTCGACCTGGGCGAGCGCACCGTCTACGCCACCTCGGCTTCGGCGGCCCTGGCTCAGGTGGTGCGCCACCGCGTCGAGCAACTGGGCGCGCTGCCGGCGGACCAGAACGAGCCGACGCCGGTGATGGACGCGCTGTTCGCGCGCAAGGAGCCCAAATCCGGCACCGACGGCACCATGAGCTGGTCGGTGGACGTCAGCAACCCGCAAACCGGCGATGACTTCGTGCTCTTCATCAAGGAGCTGGTGTTGCCCAACGGCCAGCGCCGGCCGTATTCGATGTGGCTGGCCGGCGCCTACCCGCGCGAGCTGGACGGCTTGTGCAAGATGCTGAGCCTGGACATGCGGGTGATAGACCCGGCCTGGATCGGCCTCAAGCTGCGCAAGCTGCTGAGCTACGCCGAGCCGCAGGGCGATTTCTTCGCCCGCATCCCCGGCGTGGAGAAGTCGCAGAGCTGGCCGTCCACCGTCGCCTACCTGGCGCAGCTGATCATCCACCGCTACGCGATGCTGGGCGTGCTGACCGAGGAGGGCGTGCCGTTGGAGGAGATGGGGGTGATGGTACCGGAGCAGAGCGATCTGTTCAGCCCGGAAGCCAGCGCCGCCTTGAAACAGGTGCCGGGCAAGCCCTGCCCGGAATGCGGCAACCACGCCTTGATCAAGAAGGACGGCTGCGAGTTCTGCACCGCCTGCGGCCATGTCGGCGCCTGCGGCTGAGTTTTAGACAAGCCGACTAAATGCAATGGCCCCGGCGTTTGCCGGGGCCATTGTCGTTTGGCGCAAGCGTCAATACAGCCCGTTCTGGGCCATCTTGCTGCGGCACTGCACATAGGGCAGGCCGTTGGGCTTGCCTGGGAAGGGGTAGCTTTCCCCCACCTTGCTCAACATCGACGCACTGCTGCTCTTGCGCTGGGTTTTCTTGATCGCGGCTTTGATCGCGGCGGCGTCGCCGTCCACGAACAGCGCCAGGAAACCGCCGTCCACTTCGGACAGCTGCACCGAGCGGATAGGCAGGCCGCCATAGTCATAGCCTCCCGGCAAGGCCAGCTCATGTTCCCATATCTGGTTGGGCGCGCTGCCAGTGGCGCTTGCCAGCAGTTTGGCGATGCCGTTTTCGCTGAGGTTGAGATTGTGGCAGTTCAGCTGCGCCGCCAAGGCCTTGTTCTTGCCGGCGCCGGCCTGGGCGCCGCCGGCCGTTTTGGCCAGCCGGTATTGGCCGTCGAAGGGCACGTCGCCGAAGGCGCTGGCGCATCGGTCCAGCTGCAGTTGAACTGAAGCCGTTTGCGGCACGACGCTCATCGTGCAGATGCCTTCGCTGTAACGCCATTGTCCGCCGTTGGCCTGCAGTTGTCCGCTGCCGGAGCCGGAGCGCAGTTGGCCGGGTTTGCCTTTCTGCATCACTTCCAGTTCGAACTTGCCGTTGGGGCGAATGGTCAGCGTGCGTTCGAACTGTTTGTCGGAGCCGTCGTAGACGCCGGGCGCCAGCGGGGCGGTGGCGCCATCCGCGGCGGGGTCTTTTTGCAGCGCCTTCTTGATGCCGTCCTTGAGAATGGCGCCCAGGTCGAAGGTTTCGGCGTGAGCCGCCAGCGGCAATGCCGCGAGCAGAGCCGCGGCGAAGCGTTTACGGTTTGAAAGGGTCATGAAAGAGGCCGTTTAAGTGGCGTTGCGATGAGAAGGTGGCGGAGCATGCCTTGATTATTTAAATTTATCAGGACATTAGCATGTCAATGGGCCGAAAACAACTTGGCGGCGGCGTGATAAAAACCAAGAAGCGGACAAACTGGCCTAAGAACCTGTTTACGATCTGCTGCGCGTCGGCGATACAGCGTTGAAAACGTCTTCGAAATGCTCATGTACCACCTGTACATTCCGCTTTCTCAGCCATTTTCGCCTTGTCTCGCCTTAGCTCGCGAGATCGTAAACAGGCTCTAAGAGCCTGTTCAAAGCCTCGCGGGCATCGGCGCGCGCCCGGCAAGTCCGCATCCAGGGGATGGGCTTGGCGGGCGCGGTTTGCGGCGGCGCGCGATGGCGCGCTGGAAAGGGGGCGCTTAGGCCAGGTCGGAAATCACCAACATGGCGATGTTGAAGTAGATCACCAGGCCGGTGCCATCGATGAAGGTGGCGATGAAGGGCGCCGACACCACGGCCGGGTCGATGCGCATCTTCTTAAGCAGCATCGGAATGATGGAGGAGACGATGGCGCTCCAGATGGTGATGGCGATCAGGGTCAAGCACACCACCAAGGCCACTTCGTCTCCCACGCCCAGCATCCAGGCGCGTATCCAGGCCACCACGCCTATGGCCAGCGCAATCATGAAGGAGGTGGTCACCTCTTTGCGCAGCACCGTGCCGATATTGCGCAGGCTGACTTCGCCCATCGCCATCGCGCGCACCAGGGTGGAAGTGATCTGGGTGCCGCTATTGCCACCGGTGCCGATCAGCAGCGGGATGAAGAAGGCCAAGGCGATGGCGGCTTCCAGCTGCTCTTCGAACACTTGCAGGATGGTGCTGGTGTAGGCTTCCGCGAAGAACAGCAGCAACAGCCAGGGCAGGCGTTTTTTCCACAAGCTCCACGGGGAGCTTTCCAGGTAGGAAGTTTCCAGCGGCAGGCTGGCGCCCTGGCGTTGCGCGTCGTCGGTGCCTTCGTCGCGGATCAGCGCGGCGATCTCTTTTTCGTACAGGGCGCCCAGCAGCTTGCCGCCGCTGACCACGGGCGCGAGATCCACGCCCTTGTCTATCAGCTCCGGCACGATGTCGCGGCGTTGTTGATTGGGCTCGACGACAAATGAGGTGGGGCCCATCAGCGCGGAAACCGGCAGCGTCAGATCGGTTTCGGTCAGCAGGCGCTTGACCGAGAGTTGGCCGTGCAGGAAACGGCTGCTGTCGATGACGAAAATCTGCGCGGGAATGTCTTCGTCGCGCAGCTGTTTGAGCATGTGCTCGCGCGCTTCGCTGACTTTCATGTCGCGGCTGAGGGTGATCAGGGTGTCGCTCATGTAGGAGGCGACGGTTTCTTTCAGATTGACTTCGTTTGCCTGAGCGGTAGGCAGGGTGATGCTTGCAAAAGACATGTTGAGGGGTTCCCCGTTAGCTGTTTTATAACCACAAACAGTTGTCACAATGGGGGCGTAAACCAGAAGAGAGAGTGCAGAAAAGCTATCTCCGCGTCTAAGTTTTGGCACTATGCAACGTATCCCGAAAATATCGGGAAGTCACTTTGGGCTATACCTTAATCCGATAAAGCCTGTCCTAACCTTGGGCGTCTCTCGACGTCGTCAGATCAGTGACCTGTGTTTGCATAGGAGCCTCGCCGAACGAGACACTGCATCTTTGGGACGCATGCGCGGCGCGTGGCCGGGCCGATCCCGCGCTGTCGTCGACGCCGCGCTGCGGCAGGGCAGTGCGATCATCGTCTTGGCGCCTTGTTGCTGGGCGCTTCACCTCCTTGGGCTGGGTTTGCGAGCGGTGTTTGAACGTAAGCGTCTGTTTACGATCTGCAGCGCGTCGTGGAGCGTTATACGGTGAGTATGTCTTCGAAATGCTCATGTACCGTGTGTACATTCCGCTTTCTCAGCCGCAACGCCTTGTCTCGCTCTTGCTCGCGAGACTTTGAACAGGCTCTAAGCGCGGGCGGCATTCGCCGCGGCCGATGTCATGGTGCAGTGCAGTAAGGTCGCGGCGAATAACAGCTATGAAAGAGGGGGTATCAAGTAGTTCCTCGATTTTGTAGAGTTTGTGTAATAAAACGCGTTCGCATGTCGATTATTCCCAAACATGCCATTGGCTCGCGAATTACATGCCAATCACATGTGTTTTTCAAATTGGCTGACCAGGCGTCGCAAATCGCCAGCGGTGGTGTGCAGCTTCTGCGCCACCTGCAAGGTGGCCGCGATGCTGTGGCTGTTCTGCTCGGTCAGATTGCTCATCGTTTCCATGCTCTGCGCCACCTCGGTGGAGGCGGATGACTGCTGTTGCAGCATATTGGCCACGCTGGAGGAGGATTCCGCCACCTTCGCGTTGGCGTTGCGTATCGCCTCCAGTCCCTGGGCCGCCGCTTGTATCGTTTCCTCGGCGGTATGGACCTTGCTCACCGCGGCCTTCACTTCTTCCAGCGCTTCCTGTGAGCGCTCGCGCAGGAAACCCACGGATTGTTCGATTTCCAGCGTGTTGCCGGCGGTGCGTTCCGCCAGTTTGCGAACTTCGTCTGCCACCACGGCGAAGCCGCGACCTTGTTCGCCGGCGCGCGCGGCCTCGATCGCCGCGTTCAGCGCCAATAGATTGGTCTGGTTGGCGATGTCCTTGATCACGCCGGTGACGGTGTTGATCGATTCCACCGATTGCTCCAGCTTGATGATGATGTCGCGGGTGCAGGACACTTCGCTGACCACGGCCTGAGCCGCCTGGCGCGTGTCGCTCATCTGTACCTCGCCTTGATTCGCCAGCTCGGTGGCCTGGTCGGCGAATTCGGCGCTGGCGCGGGTGGATTGAGAAATCTCGTTGACCGACACCGACAATTGCTCCAGCGCCGCCGCCACCCGGGTAATGCCTTCCAGCGTCGATTCGCCGCGGGTGTTCAGCGACTCGGCCTCGGCGTGGGTGGCGCTGGCGGCCTCGCTGACATCCTCGGCGCCGGCGACGACGTCGGCGAGGATGGCGCGCAGATGAATGCGCAGGGTTTCCATTTCTTCCAGCACCGCGCGCGGCTCGCGCAGGCCGGCGGCCGGGATCTGGGTGCTGAAGTCTCCTTCGGCCAGCCGCATCAATGCGTGGCGCGCGGCGTCTATCGGCCGCGCCAGCCAGCGGCCGACGAGATAGCCGGCCGCTGGCGCCCAGGCCGCCGCCAGCGCCAGCAGGGTCAGCCGCGCGGGGCCGTCCGCCGCCGCCGCTGCCAGCGCCAGGGCGGCTGCCGGCAGTTGCGCGAGCAGCAGGCTCGAGGCCAACGTTGGCGGGCTGACGTGGCGGGTTTCCGGAAATGCCTGTCGCCGTTCGCGGATGCGGGCGTAGAGCTGTTCGGCCTCGGCGGTCTGCTCCTTGGTGGGCGCGCTGCGCACCGACATATAGCCCACCGGGCGGCTGTTTTCGCAGATCGGCGTCACATAGGCTTCCACCCAGTAGAAATGCCCTTGCTTGGTGCGGTTCTTGACCAGGCCTTTCCATGGGCGGCCGGTCTTGATGGTGGCCCAGAGGTCGGCGAAGGCTTCGGCCGGCATGTCCGGGTGGCGCACGACATTGTGCGAATGCCCGACCAGTTCGTCCTCGCTAAAGCCGCTGATGTCGATGAAGGCGCGGTTGGCGTAGGTGATCTGGCCTTTCAGGTCGGTCTTGGTGACGATGGGGCGATGGGGCAGCAAGAACACCTCGGTGCTGTCCACGGGAAGATTCTTTTTCATGGGTCCGGCTCCAGTCTTGGTCAGCGCCGCGCAACGGCGATCCGGCACGCGCCTGTGGCGGGCCGGGAGCGGAAGGCTGAAATCCCATCCGGGTCAATCTAAATGAGATTGATTAATGTCCACGCTATTTCATTGATTGCACTGAAATTTTGCGTTTACCGCCTCCAATGCAGATATAGAACAAAACTGTGCCGTCAAGCAGTCAAGTTTGATGCGAAGGTGATGTTTTCAGTGAGTTAAAGCCCGGAAAAGGCCGGGCAAAATAAGCATCTTCCTATTTCTTTTGCGATGTCCGCGTGAGGAAAATGGCGCATCCGACTTGGATGCAAGAAAAGCTATGGAACCAGCAAGTGTCAAACTGGGCGTGGGGCCCATGCGGGTATTGGTGGTGGACGATCACGATCTGCAGCGTTTCGCTCTGAAGCAGGCGCTGCGCGAGATCGGCATCGAGAGCATAGACGAGGCGCAGGATGGCCGCGCGGCCTTGGATTTGCTAGTCCAGCGCCGTTACGACCTGATGATCAGCGATCTCAATATGCCGGGCATGGACGGCGTGTTGCTGCTGCGCCACCTGGCCTTGCTGCCGCATGTGCCCCATATCGTGTTCAACAGCACCTTGTCCAAGGACATGCTGATGGGCGCCTACCGGGTGGCCTCGTTTTACAACCTGCCGGTGATAGGCAGCTTGAACAAGCCCTTGTCGATGGAGCAGCTGTGCAAGCTGTGGCAGGCGGTCGCGCGGCGGCCGGCGTGGAATTCGCAGTTGCCCGGCTTTGAGCGTAGCGAGCTGGAGCTGGCCTTGCAGCGTGGAGAGATTGTGCCCTGGTATCAGCCACAGGCCGATCCCGGTTTGCTGCGGGTGGTGGGCGTGGAGGCGCTGGCGCGGTGGAACCATCCGACGCGCGGCGTGCTGGAGCCGTCGGAGTTCCTGCCTGGCCTGGAGCATTACGGCCTGGACGAGTCCTTGTTCTTCGCCATCTTCCGCGCGGTGGTGGCGGATTACCGGCGCTGGAGCAGGCAACTGACGTTGTCGGGCCTCAAGGTGTCGATCAATCTTACCGCCGGTCAGTTCTGCAACCCCGAATTGCCGGCCAGCCTGGCGGCGGCGGTGGAAGAAATGGGGATGGCGCCGGCCTTGCTGACGCTGGAGCTGACCGAGACCCAGCGCTTGAAAAATATCTACCAAGCGCTGGAAAACGCGATCCGGCTGCGCATGGCCGGCTTTCGCGTGTCGCTGGACGATGTCGGTTCCGGCTACAACGGCTTGCAGTACTTGCGCGAGCTGCCGGTGACCGCGATCAAGATAGACCGATCGCTGGTGGCCGGCGCGGCCGAGGACGAGGTGGCCAGGGATATCCTGGAGTCCACCATCCTGCTGGCCAAGGACCGCAATATCCAGGTGGTGGCCGAAGGCGTCAGCGAGGAGGCCGACCTGCAGCTGATGGCGCGGCTGGGGGTCGATTACGTGCAGGGCTATTTGCTGGGCTGGCCGATGCCGGCGGAACGGGTGCCGGATTATCTGCGGCGGCGCGGCCAGGGTTGAGCCAAGGGTTTGGCTGCTTCTCAGCCCGGCTTGCCGTCGGAGCGTGGCCGCCAGTAGCTGGGCAGGAAGGCGCGGCCCCAGGCCGCCAGCGTCAGCAGCCAGCCCAGGGCCGCCGCGCCGTACAGCCAGCCGGACCAGACGCCGGGCAGCATCTCGGTGGCCACCCGGGTCAGCGCCAGCCAGTGCGCGGCCAGGTAGAGCCGCCACAAGCCGGTTCCGGCCTGCAATGGCTGGCCGGAATGGCCCAGCGTCACCCGCGACACGAAGGCGATCATCATGGTCAGAAAGAAGCCTACGGTGACCGCGTGCAGCGCCGCCAGCGCCAGCCGCGGCGACGCCAGCCAGCCATTGAGCGCATACAGCCCGAAGCCTATCGGCAGCCAGGCGAAGGCCAGGTGCAGCATGCCCAGCAGCCGCACCCGCAGCGCGGCCACCAGCCGCCAGCGCCAGCTGACGTAGGCCAGCAGCGCGGCCATCGCCGCGTCCAGCGGCCAAGCGGGCAGGCCGAAGCCGTCCAGCAGGCCGTGGCCTAGCGAGCCGGCCAGCATCGCCGCCAGCAGCCAGCCCGGCCGCCACGGCTGGTACAGCGGCAGCGCGTTGGCGGAGAAGAAAGGCAGCATGCGGTGGCAGACGGTCAGGAATACCGGCAGCAGGAAGCCCCAGAGCGCCAGATTGCGCATCCACAGCCAGCCGCGGCCGTCCTGGAATAATAGCCAGTAGCCGCCGGCCAAGAGCGCCAGCACGCCGCAGCACAGCGCCGCCAGCACCGCGCAGGCATGGCGGCGGTCCGGCTGCGGGCTCGCCAGCAGCAGGCAGGCGAAAGTCAGCATGAGGCCGCTGAAGCCCAGCGTGTACAGCGCGTGGCCGGCCAGGGTCCAGGCCATGCCCAGCCACAGTCCGGCCAGCCATAGCAGCAGCCCGGCGACCAGCAGCGCCGGCACGCCGATGAAGATGACGCGGCCTGGCGGCTCCACGCCCAGCCAGCGCGGGCCGGCGGTAAACAGAAAGCCGGTCATGAACAGTGGGAAGAAGCCGAACAGCATCAGGAAGCCATGGGCCAGCGAGGCGGGCACGGTCAAGGCGGCGTGGACGCCGAGCAGGCGGCTGGCCAGCTCGGCGCTCCAGGCGGCCAGCAGCAGGATGGCGAACAGCATGCCGGGCAGAAAGGCGGCGCGATGCGGCGCTTGCGCCAGCATCGCCGCGGGGTGGGGGTGTTTCATCGCGGACTCGATAAGACTTGTGGGCGCCTCAGTATCGCCGCGCCGAAGCCGGCGCGGACATGATTTGGATCAAGGCTTTCCGAGCCTGCCTTCCCGGCTCAGGCGCGCTGCTGCAGCAACTCCGACACGTCGCGCACCACTTGCACCACTTCCTTGGCGCCGGCGCGGATCTCGGCGATGGAGTCGCGCGCCTGCTCGGACAGCTGCAGGCTGGTGTCGGCCAGGCCGCGCACTTGCTGCATCGAGGTGATGGCGGACTTGGAATCTTCCTGGATGCTGCGCACGATGCCGGAAATCTCGCCGGTGGATTGGCTGGTGCGTTCGGCCAGCTTGCGCACTTCGTCGGCCACCACCGCGAAGCCGCGGCCCATCTCGCCGGCGCGCGCCGCCTCGATCGCCGCGTTCAAGGCCAAGAGATTGGTCTGGTCGGCGATCTCGCTGATGGTGCTGATGATGGTGCCGATCTGGCCGGAGCTGTCGCCCAGCTTGGTGATGATGACGGAGGAGCTTTCCACGCTGGATGCCACCTTGGTGATTTCGCTGGCCGCCTGTTCCAGCACCGCGCTGCCCTTGACCGATAGCTGCTCGGTATTGACCGACACTTCCACCGCGGATTGGGCGTTCTCGGCCTGGGCCTGCAGTTGCTGCACCCGGCGGCTGATGTCTTGGGCGAACTTGACCACCCGCACCGGCTTGCCGTTGAGGTCGTACACCGGGTTGTAGGTGGCTTCCAGCCAGATGGTCTGGCCGTTCTTGCTCAGGCGCTTGAACTGGCCCTGGAAGAACTTGCCCTGGCGCAGCTGGCGCCAGAACTCGGCGTAGTCCTGGCTGGCGGCGTAGTCGGCGTCGCACAGCATGCGATGGGGCTTGCCGCGGATTTCGGCCAGCGTATAGCCAAAGGTATTGAGGAAATTCTCGTTGGCATCCTGGATATTGCCGTCCAGATCGAATTCGATCTGCGCCATGGAGCGGCTGATCGCCAGGCGGATCGCCTGGTCGTTCTGCTCCTGGTGTACTTGCTCGGTAATATCGGACGCCACCTTGACCACGCCGCACACCTGGCCGTTGCTGGACAGCACCGGGGTGTAGCTGGCCTCCAGCCAGATCTCCTCGCCGTTCTTGGCGTAACGGTTGAAGCGGCCGTTGACCGGCTCGCCGCGTCGCAGCTGCTGCCAGAATTCGGCATAAGCCGGGCTGCTGACATAGTTCTTGTCGCAGAAGATCCGATGCGGCTTGCCTATCACTTCATCGCGCTGGTAACCCATGGTGCGCAGGAAGTTGTCGTTGACATTGGTGACCACCCCGTCGGGGGTGAATTGTATCATCGCCATCGAGCGGTCGATGGCGGACAGCATGCCGCGCAGGCCGTCCAGTTGGCCGGTCAGCTCGTTGAGCTGCTCCTTCAGTTTTCCGGTGAAAAAGGGCATGGCTGCCTCCATTCTAATTGCGATACAGGAGTGCCAGTGGAGCACGCCAAGCTCATTTCAAACTAATACATTCCACATGATTTAAAAGGGAAATTTATTTTTGAATGAATTTCTTATTACTGGGCGGCATTGGCCATAGGCACGGATTAAGAGTGTATCCAGCTATTGCGTCAATAACATCTCGCCATTGATTGGCTGCTGATTTAAGACAAATGCAAAAGCCGGGCTTATCATGGGCGCGCAACCCACCCGTCCAACTCAATGGAGCGCGCATGAGCGATTTATCCGCCTTTCCCATCACTCGCAAATGGCCTGCGAAATATCCGGAACGCATCCAGCTGTATTCGCTGGCCACGCCCAACGGGGTCAAGGCGTCCATCATGCTGGAAGAAACTGGCCTGCCTTATGAGGCGCACCTGGTCAGCTTCGACAGCAATGATCAGTTGTCGCCGGAGTTTCTGTCGCTGAACCCCAATAACAAGATTCCCGCCATCCTCGATCCGCGCGGCCCGGGCGGCAAGCCGCTGGCCTTGTTCGAGTCCGGCGCCATTTTGCTGTATCTGGCGGAAAAGAGCGGCCAATTGCTGCCGCGCGACCCCGCCGCGCGTTATGAAACCATTCAGTGGCTGATGTTCCAGATGGGTGGCATCGGCCCGATGTTCGGCCAGCTCGGTTTTTTCCATAAATTCGCCGGCAAGGATTACGAGGACAAACGGCCGCGCGACCGTTATGTGAACGAGTCGCGCCGCTTGCTGGCGGTGCTGGACCAGCGCTTGAGCGGCCGCCAGTGGATGATGGGGGACGATTACAGCATCGCCGATATCGCCATCTTCCCCTGGGTGCGCAATCTGATCGGTTTTTACGATGCCGGCGCATTGGTGTCGATTGCGGATTTCCCGCAGGTGACGCGGGTGCTGGACGCCTTCCTGGCGCGGCCGGCGGTGCAGCGCGGGCTGACGATTCCGGCGAGATCGTAAACCGCCTGTTCTAGATGGCCTTGCCCACGTATGAAAAAGCCCCCGTCCGGGGGCTTTTCATTTGCTTAGAGCCTGTTCAAAGTCTCGCGAGCTAAGGCGAGACAAGGCGTTGCGGCTGAGAAAGCGGAATGTACAAGTGGTACATGAGTATTTCGAAGACGGTACTCACCGTGTGACGCCTCACGACGCGCAGCAGACCTTGAACAGGTTCTTAGTCCACCGGGCTGACCTCGCCCGGCTGGCTGGCGCGGGCGCGTATCACCTTGCCGGTGGCGCTGTTGCGCACGCGGATGATCTCGCCCTGGCGGCCATTGCCCAACGCCTCGCCGGCGGCGACCACTTCGATGCCGCTATTGCGCGCGACGATGCGCACTTCCTCGCCGCGCTTGACCAGCAGGCTGGCTTCCAGCGCCTTGAGCCGCAAGGGCTGGCCCTGGCGCAGCGCGGTGCGGTTGCTCAAGCCTTCCAGCTTGGTCTTGGCGCCGACCATGTCGGCCGGGTCCAGCACCGGGCGTTCCATCCATTCGATGTCGCCTGCGTCCAGCAGGCTGCGCGCCGGGATGTCGCGCGCCGCCACCGCCACGCGGGCGCTGATTTCGGCGCGGACGATGAACTCGGCGTCCCAGCCGGCGGCGTCGCAGCGCGCCTGCAGCCGCATGCGGCTGGGCGCGCGCTCGTCCAGCGCGACGACGCGCACTGGCTCGGGGCAGGGCGGGGCGTTGAATCCGCGCGGCGGCAAGGCCTTGACGCTGATGCGGGGCGCTTCCAGGCCGGCTTTTTCAGCCTTTTGCAGCAGCAGCGCGCGCGCGCTCTGTTCCACCGCGGCGGCGGCGGGATAGGGGGCTGCCAGCGTGCGAGCGCCGGGCAGGATGAGCAGCGCGGCCAATAACGGCGCGGTTTGATGCCGATAGGATGTGAAAATTCCCATTACAGATGACTTGGTAATTATCCCGTATACGTGAGGGGGTGCGGTTATTAGTATCGCTTTTCAATCGAGCGGCCATTTAATGTGAATTAGATAGCCGATGTTAAATATGGTAGTGAAGCGCATGGATCTAGGCAATGGGTCTGCACCTTGATAAAGCATTGAGCGTTCACCCGGCTGCCTTGCAGTTGCGAGCGGAACGCACCCGCATCCTGGCGTCCAATATCGCCAACGAGAACACGCCGGGGTATCAGGCGCGGGACATCGACTTCAAAACGGCTTTGGCCGCCTCGGCGGACGACGCCGCGTTTCCATTGGATTCGCCGTCCGGCGAGTTGCAATACCGGCGGCCCAATCATCCCGCGCGCGACGGCAATACCGTCGAGTTGGGCGTGGAGCAGGCCGAGTTCGCGCAGAACGTTTCCGAATTCCAGACCAGTCTCGCCTTCCTGAACATGAAGTTTCGAGGGCTGGCCAAAGTGATAGCAGGTCAGTAAACCATGTCCTTCCGCGATATTTCCCGCATCGCCGGCTCCGCCATGACGGCGCAGACGGTGCGTCTCAACACCGTGGCCAGCAACCTGGCCAACGCCGACACCGCCGCCGGCAGCGAGCAAACGGCTTACCGTTCCCGCAAACCGGTGTTCGCCACTCAATATCGCGGCGGAGACGGTTTTGACGGCTGGCGCGGCGCCAGCGTCGGCGTGCTGGACGTGGTGCAGAACCAGGAGCCGGTGCGCAAGGCGCACGAGCCAGGTAATCCGCTGGCCGATGCCGACGGCAATGTTTTCTATTCCAATGTGAACGCGGTGGAGGAGATGACCGACATGCTGTCGGCCTCGCGCGCGTTCCAGACCAATGTGGAAGTGCTGGCCCGAGTCAAGGGCATGCAGCAGGACCTGCTGAAACTGGGAGACAACGCATGAGCGTGAACGCCGCGCAAAACGGACAGCAGAGCCAGTCCGCCGCCTCCAATGGCTCCAATCCGGCAGTGGCGCCGGCCGCCGGCCAGAGCACCGGCATGGATGATATGTTCATGAAGCTGCTGCTGGCGCAGATTCAGAACCAGAACCCGCTGGACCCCACCGACGCCTCGCAGTTCGTCAGCCAGCTGGCGCAGATGAGTCAGATGAAGAGCTCCGCCGACATGCTCAAGCAATTGCAGGGCAATGCGCTGATGCTGCGCGAGCTGCAGGGCGTGTCGCTGGGCTCGCAAGTGGGACGCCAAGTGCTGGTGCAGGCCGATCAGGCGCACCTGAGCGGCAAGGACCCCTTGTCCGGCCGCGTGACCCTGTCCGGCGAAGAACAGCAGGTGTCGCTGGTGCTGACCGACGCCGGCGGCAAGGAAACCGTGATCGATCTGGGCAAGCGCCCGGCCGGCGAGTTCGATTTCAACGTCGATCCAAGCAAGCATGGCCTGGTGGAGGGCGAGTACAAGCTGGAAGTGCGCGCCGCGTCCAAATCCAAGGCCGGGCTGGAAATGCTGGCCACCGTGTCCGGCGTGCGCCTGCCCATCAACGGCGGCGAACCAACGCTGACGCTGGCCGGTCTCGGCGAATTCCCCGCCTCCGCCATCACCCGTCTGCTGGGCAAAACCCAGGCCTGAAGCGCCGATTCAAGATACCTAAAACTTTGGAGCGACCATGAGTTTCGACATTGCTTTGTCCGGCATCAACGCCGTCAACAACCAACTGGGCAATATCAGTAACAACATCGCCAACACCGGCACCTACGGCTTCAAATCCAGCCGCACCAGCTTTTCCGCGGCCTATGCCGGCGCGCAGCCGATGGGGGTGGAAGTGGTCGGCCACAGTCAGAACATGGCGCGCAACGGCAATACCGTGCGCACCGGCCGTCCGCTGGACGCCGCCATCGACGGCCGCGGCTTCTTCGTCAGCCGCGACCTGAACGGCGGCATGGCCTATTCGCGCGTCGGCATCTTCACCGCCGACAAGGACGGCTACCTGGTGGATGGCTACAACCGCCGCGTGCAAGGCTACGGCAAGGCCGATGGCAATGCGCTGGGCGCCTTCGGCGATATCAAGATCCCCAACGGCAACATCCCGGCCAAGGCCAGCGACAAGCTGCAATACGTCGGCAATATGTCGGCGGGCTGGAGCGTGCAGACCATGCCGTTCGACAAGGCGCAGAACACCTTCAACAGCTCGGCGGTGTCCACGGTTTACGATTCCCTGGGCAATAAGCACAACCTGACCCAGTATTTCTGCAAGACCGGTTCGGGCGCCATCACCGTCCACTACACGCTGGACGGCGCGGATCTGGCCACCACCGCCACCTTGAATTTCGACACCGACGGCAAGCTGACCAGCCCCACCGCGCCGGTGGCGCTGAATCTGGGCACCCCGGCCGGCGCCTCCGCGCTGTCTGTGAACCTGGACTACACCGGCACCACTCAGTTCGCCGGCGAAAGCAGCCAGACCCTGAACGCCAGCAATGGCTACCCGTCCGGTTCGATGACCGGCACCAGCCTGAACGACAACGGCGATGTGGTAGCGGCTTACAGCAATGGCCAGAAGCAGGTGGTGGGCACCTTGGCCATCGCCAACTTCCCCAACGAATCCGCGCTGCAAGCGACCTCGCAAACCAGCTGGGTGGAAACCGCAGGTTCCGGCACCGCGGTGTATTCGCGTCCGGGCGCCGGCCTGTCCGGCAATCTGCTGGCCTTCACCCTGGAACAGTCCAATGTGGACATGACTTCGGAACTGGTGGACCTGATGACCGCGCAACGCAATTACCAGGCCAACACCAAGGTGATTTCCACCGAAAACCAGACCATCCAGGCGTTGATGCAGGCGGTCTAAGGCGGGGCACGAATAAATGGACGCACTGATCTACACCGCGATGAGCGGCGCCGACCGCATGCTCAAGGCGCAGCAGATACACGCCAACAACATCGCCAACGCCGAAACCGGCGGCTTCCGCGCCGACATCGGCGTCAGCACCAGCCAGGCGGTGCCGGGCTATGGCTACGACGCGCGCCACCTGAGCCAGAACGGCGCCAACGCGGTGGACGTGCGCAGCGGCGCGGTAGTGCAAACCGGCCGTGATCTGGACGTGGCGGTGCAGGGCGACGGCTTTCTGACGCTGCAAGGGCCGGACGGCAAGGAGGTCTACACTCGCGCCGGCAATATGGTGGCGGACGTTGACGGCAAGCTGAGCGTCAATGGCCACCCGGTGCTGGGCGACGGCGGTCAGATCACCGTGCCGCCCGACTACGTCAAGCTGCACATCGGCAGCGATGGCGTGATCTCGGTGCTGGCCGCTGGCGAAAGCGAAATGCAGCCGATAGACAAGCTCAAGCTGGTCAAGCCGCAGCCGCAGGACATCGCCAAGGACGTCAACGGCCTGGTGATCAGCCGCCAGGGCGGCGCGCTGGCAGCAGACGACACCGTCAAGGTGCAGGGTGAGCACCTGGAGCGCAGCAATGTGTCGGCGGTGGAAGAAATGGTGGCCACCATGACGCTGAACCGCAACTTTGAAATGCAGATGCGTTTGTTCAACTCCGCCAGCGACATGGTGGAGGCGGGCAACCGCCTGGTGCGCGCCTGATCCGGCATTCCAATAACAGCGCCGCGGCCAAGGTCGACGGCGCAAACCATCGGGGAATCGAAACATGAATCCAGCTTTGTGGGTGAGCAAGACCGGCATCCAGGCGCAGGACGCGCGCCTGACCTCCATCGCCAACAACCTCGCCAACGTCAACACCGTCGGCTTCAAGCGCGACCGCATGGTGTTCGAGGACCTGTTCTACCAGGTGGATCGTCAGCCGGGCGGCAAGACCGACCAGGACAATACCGCGCCCTTGGGCGTGCAGTTGGGCAACGGCACCCGGCTGGTGGGCACCCAGAAGGTGTTCACCCCCGGCCCGCTGACCACCACCAATCAGTCGCTGGACGTGGCCATCGTCGGTCAGGGCTTTTTGCAGGTGAAGATGAGCAACGGCGAAACCGGCTATACCCGCGCCGGCCAGCTGCAGCGCAACGATCAGGGCGCCATCGTCACCCCGCAAGGCCTGCCGCTGGAACCGTCCATCACCATTCCGGGCGATGCGTCCTCGGTGACCATCAGCGAAACCGGTACCGTCAGCTATACCCGCGGCAGCAGCAGCACGCTGGAAACCGCCGGCCAGATCGAGCTGGCCAGCTTCGTCAACCCGGCCGGCCTGCTGGCGCTGGGCGACAATCTGTTCCAGAAAACCGCCGCCAGCGGCGATGCCACCGCCGACGCGCCGGGCTCCGGCTCCTTGGGCAAGCTGAAGCAGGGCGCGCTGGAAGGTTCCAACGTCCAGGTGGTGGAAGAGATGGTGGACATGATCGCCGCGCAGCGCACTTATGAGATGAATACCAAGGTGCTGAGCGCCGCCGACAATATGATGCAGTACCTGGCGCAGTCGGCGCGATGAAGCTGCTGGCCCTGACGCTGTCCGCCTTGCTGCTGGCCGGCTGCGCGCAGCCGATTCCGCCGCAGACCACGCAGGAGTTCGCGCTGCCGGAATTGCTGCAGCAGCCGCAGCGCGGCAAGGGCGGCGGCGTGTTCACCGTCGCCGGCGCGCAATCGCTGACCTCGGACAGCCGCGCCTTCCGTCCCGGCGACGTGCTGACCGTGGTGCTGGAAGAAACCACCCAGGCCAGCAAGAAGGCCGGCACCAGTTTCGGCAAGAAATCCGGCGCCAGCGTGGCGCCGTCGCTGCTGGGCAATACCACCTTCCGCGCGCAAGTGGGCGTGGACGCCAGCCGCGATTTCAACGGTTCCTCCACCTCCACCCAGCAGAACATGCTGTCCGGCGCGCTGACCGTGGTGGTGCACAAGGTGCTGGGCAACGGCCTGCTGGAAGTGAAGGGCGAAAAGCAGCTGGTGCTGAACCAGGGCGAGGAATTCCTGCGGCTGGCCGGTTATGTGCGAGTGGAAGACATCGACACCGACAACCGCGTGTCCTCGCTGCGCATCGCCAACGCGCGCATCGGCTACTCCGGTCGCGGGGCCTTGTCGGACGCCAACGAACCCGGCTGGCTGATGAAGTTCTTCGCCAGCCCGCTGATGCCGTTCTGAACGGCGGGCGGCGGGGAGTTCGGGCGGGACAACAGGCGGGCGCTGACGGGCGTCCGCCGTTCGCGTATGCGGCCCTTGGGGCGCGCATGCGCAATCACAGAATCATTCAGGGCGGATCATGCACGGTTTTATCAAGCAAATGACGGGATGGGCGCTGCTGCTGGCGGCGACGCTGGCGACGGCGCAGCCCTTGCGCAATCTGGTGACGGTGGAGGGCATCCGCGAAAACCAGTTGATCGGCTACGGCATCGTGGTGGGCCTGGACGGCACCGGCGACAACTCCCAGGTCAAATTCTCCGGCCAGTCGGTGGCCAATATGCTCAAGCAGTTCGGCCTGAAAATGCCGGAGCGCACCGACACCAAGGTCAAGAACGTGGCGGCGGTGATGGTCAGCGCCAGCCTGCCGCCGGGTTACGGCCGAGGCCAGACCATAGACGTCACCGTGTCCTCGCTGGGCGACGCCAAGAGCCTGCGTGGCGGCACCTTGCTGCTGACCCAGTTGAAGGCGGCCAACGGTGAAATCTACGCGCTGGCCCAGGGCAATGTGGTGGTGGGCGGCGTTTCCGCCCAGGGCAAGAGCGGCTCCAGCGTCACCGTCAACACCCCCACCTCCGGTCGCGTGCCCAATGGCGCGTCCATTGAGCGCGAAATCCCCAGCGACTTCGAAGAAGGCGACAGCGTGCGCCTCAGCCTGCGCCGGCCCAATTTCGAAACCGCCACCAATATCGTCAAGGCCATCAACGCCAGCTTCGGCCGCGTGGCCAGCACTCGCAACGCCACCACCATCCAGGTGCGCGCGCCGCTGGATCCCACCGAGCGCGTCGCCTTCGTCGCGCGGCTGGAAAAGGTCAATGTCGGCGTCGGCAGCGAAGTGCCGCGCGTGGTGTTCAACTCGCGCACCGGCACCGTGGTGATCAGCCAGGGCGTCACCGTGCGCCCGGCGGCGGTGTCGCACGGCAGCCTGCGCGTGGTGATCTCGGAAAACCCCAGCGTCAGCCAGCCCGGCCCGTTCAGCAACGGCCAGACCACCACGGTGCCTAATTCCACCGTCAACGTGGATCAGGGCTCCGGCCGCATGTTCAAGTGGCCGGCCGGCGCCAGCCTGCGCGCCATCATCGACACCGTGAACAGCACCGGCGCCACGCCGGACGACATCATGGCGATACTGCAGGCGCTGGATCAGGCCGGCGCGATCGACGGCGAACTGGTGGTGATCTGATGGAAAGCAAAAACATACAAGCAGCGCTGGCGATGCCGGCCGACGCCAAGGACGAGCCGGCGGTGCAGCCGGCCTCGCCGGAATACCGCCGCAAGGCCGGCGCCGCGGCGGAGCAGTTCGAGGCCCAATTCGTGCGCGAGATGTTCAAGCAGATCCGCAAGACCACGCGTGAGATCGCCGGCGAGGACAGCATCTTCGCCAACTCCATCAATGGCGACATGATGGATTTCGCCGACGGCGCGGTGGCGGATCAACTGGCCAAGCAACGGGTGTTCGGCGTCGCCAACGCCATCCTGCGCCAGCTGCTGCCGGAGGAGGGTGGCAATATTCACCTTAAGAACGGCGGCGCGCCGGTCGCAAGCGATAAACAGAACCCCGGCTCGCTGCCGGACGCGCAGGGCCTGGCCGCTTTCGCTCCGCCGCTGCTGCCGCTGAATAAAAGGTAAGAATCGCCATGCGCATGATAGATAACGCGCTGACCGGCGCCGTCGCCTCCCAGGCCGCGCTGAACGCCGTCAGCCAGAATATCGCCAACCAGATGACCCCGGGCTACTCGCGCCAGGGCGTGGTGCTGACCGCGCTGATGCCCGGCAGCGGCGACCCGTACAGCGCCGGCTCCGGCGTGGTGGTCAACGCGGTGCGCCGCTTCAACGACGACTTCAAGAACCTGCAGCTGTGGCAGGCGGCGTCCAGCCAGGGCGAACTGGTGGCGCAGAATCCTTACTTCGGTCAGTTGGAGCAAGTGATGGGCCGCGACGGCAGCAGCCTGTCCGCCGGCTTCGACCAGTTCTTCCAGGCGCTCAGCGCCGCCAGCCTGTCCGGCGATGCGATGCGCGACCCGGTGATCCGCAGCGCGGAAGCGCTGGCGCAGCGCTTCAACAATCTGGACAAGGTGTTCGGCTCGCAACTGGCCGCCATCGCCGAGCAACGCTCCGCCACCGTCACCCAGATCAATAGCTCGGTGGCCAATATCGCCGACCTCAACGCCAAGATCGCCGCCGGCAAGGCCATAGACACCAATACCTCAGGCCTGGAAGACGAGCGCGACCGCCAGATAGACTCGCTGTCGGCCCTGGTGGAAGTGCGCGTGGTGTCGCAGCCGGACGGCAGCAAGAACGTCAGCCTCAAGAGCGGCCTGCCGCTGGTGGCCGACACCCAGGCGGCCACGCTGAGCAATACCAGCCAGCCGGATGGCAGCCAAGTGCTGACGCTGAATTTCTCCAAGGACAAATACACCCTGGCCGGCGACGGCCTGGGCGGCCAGCTGGGCGGCCTCAATCAATACGAAATCCAGACCGTGCGCCCGATGCGCGCTCAGGTGAAAACCCTGGCCAGCGAAATGGCGCAGCGCGTCAACGACCAACTGGCCAAGGGCTATGACAATAACGGTCAGCCGGGCAAGCCGCTGTTCGTTTACGACGCCTCCGGCGTCAACGGCATCCTGAAAACCAGCGGCATCACCTCGGCCGAACTGGGCTTCTCCGGCGATCCGGCCAAGCCCGGCGACAACAGCAATTTGCTGGCGGTGATCGGCCTGCAGCAGCAAAAGATCACCATGCCCGGCGTCGGCGCCGTCACCATAGGCGATGCTTACTCGCAAATGGTGGGCAAGCTGGCGGTCAGCAGCAAACAGAACAAATCCGGCCTGGAAAGCGCCAAGGTGATCCGCGCCGAGGCGGAAAAGAGCTGGCACAACACCAGTGGCGTCAATCGCGATGAAGAGGCGATGGACCTGCTGGAGTTCCAGAAAATGTATCAGGCCAATATGAAGGTGATCAGCGTGGCGAACCAGCTGTTCGAAAGCACCTTGTCCATCTTGTAAGGAAGACAGCATGCGCGTTTCCAGCAATCAATACCTGTCCACCATGCAGTTGGCGATGCAGACCAGCAACTCCGCCCTGGCCGAGATGCTGCAGCGCATGTCCAGCGGCGATCGGCTGCTGGCGCCGTCGGACGACCCCATCGCCAGCGTGCGCCTGCTGCGCCTGCAGCGCGAAGAAGCGGCGCTGGACCAGTATCAGCAGAACATCGGCGCGCTCAGTTCCACGCTGTCCAAGAACGAGTCGATACTCGACAGCATCAGCCTGGACATCCGCGACGCCAAGGACCTGTTGACCGCCGCCGCCAACAACCCGCCGGTGGACGATCTCAAGGCGATGGCGACGCCGCTGCGCAGCCTGCGCGAAAGCCTGTTCTACTCCGCCAACACCAAGGACGCCGAGGGTCGCTACATGTTCTCCGGCTCCAAGCCCGCGGTGGCGGCCATCGCCTACGACGCCGCCCAGCCGGCGGGTAGCCGCTACAGCTTCGCCGGCAATACCGACAAGCAGCAAGTGGTGGTGGGCGAGGGCATCACCCAGGATTCCAATGTCACGTTGGAAAACATGGCCGAGATCCTGAACCAGTTGGACAAGACCATAGGCCGGCTGGAAGACCCGGCGCTGGACAATAAGGATCCGACCGTGGCCGCCGACATTCGCAGCGCGATGAACGCCAGCGACAAGGCGTTGGAAGGCATCTCCAGCAAGATCGCCCAACTGGGCGGCACACAGAACATCATGAAAACGCTGACTCTCAATCACGACAATGTCAGCCTTTCCAATAAACAGACCATGACCAAGTTGGGCAGCCTTGATTACGCCGATGCCTTCATTCAGTTGGGCGGCTATAGCATGGCGCTGCAAGCCAGCCAAAAGGCCTATGGCCGCGTCAGCCAGTTGTCCCTGTTTGACGTGATCTGATCGAGTCCGGCATGAACACTCCGATTTCCTCCGTCAACGTCAAGCAAAGCGGCAAGCGCTGGGGCAAGGATGCCGGCGCGGTCGCCGCCGCCGCCACGATTGAGCGCGCCCCGGCGCCGCAAGCGCAGCCGGCGGCGCAAGTGCGCGGCGCGCCGACCTCGGGCTGGCGCTATAGCGCCCAGCTCAATGAGCAACTGACCTCGGCGCAGCAAGCGCTGTCCTTTGTCGATGGCCTGCTGGGCCAGCTCGAAGGCGTCAAGTCCGGCCTCAGCCGGGAACTGACCCAACGCCAGCTCAACCAGGGCGAGCTGCAGCGCCAGATGGAACAGTTCAAGCAGCAATGGGGTCAGCGTCAGGCGGCCAGCGGCGGCAGTCTGGATGGTCAGCTGCGCTTCCATCTGGCCGGCGATTCGCGCCAGGGCTTCACCGTCAAAGGGCTGGAGCTGGGCGCGTTGGCCGGCGGCCAGGCCGAAACCCTGGTGTTTTCCACCGGCGAATCCGGCGCGGCGCCAGCCTCGGTGCAAGTGGGGGGCGGCGTGGGGGAGGAGGAGGTCCTGCGTCGCTTCAATCGAGCCTTGGCCGGCGGCGGCGTGCGCGCGGAAGTCAATGAAGACGGCCAACTGGCATTCAGCGTGCCGGAAGCGCAATGGGCGGCCTTGAATGAGCGCATGACCGTGCGCGGCGGCGGCGTCCGCTTTCCCGGCGGCGTGCCGCAGCGCCTGAAGCTGCAGCCGGAGGCGGAAGCCTTCCAGCTCGAGCGCTGGAAAGTCGACGATCACGCCCAGGTGCGTCAGGCCTTGCAGAATGTGGTGCGCTCCATCGGTCAATTGCATCAGACCCGCGCCGCGATCAATAGCGCGATCGCCGAAGCGCAGCACTCCATCGAGCAACTGTCGCATATGAATGAGCAGAGCTGGGCCAGCCAGTTCGTATCCGACTTCAATGCCCGGCTCAACCAGCCGGATAGCTATCGCAACTTCTATGAACTGGTGCCGGCGCTGATCGGCGTTAGCCGTTACCGGGTGCTGTCGCTGCTGTCGCTCAGCTAGACACGGTGCCAGCGGCCAGCATTGCCTGGTCTCCAGGGCGTCGATGATCTTTGGCTTCATTGACGTCAGTCCGCGATCTTCACACAATCAGCCATTCCCACCTCAAGAACGGCTTGGCGATTCATGACTACCAGCGGCAACAAGCCGGCCCGACGCGTGGAAGTTGGCGGCCGCAGCGTGTACCTCCACAGCGTGCCGCGTCACTCGCTGCACGACCTCTACCATTTCTGCATGACCATCAGCTGGCCGCGCTTCTATCTATTCATCGCCGCCGCCTTCATTGCATTGAATCTATTGTTCGCCGGGCTCTACCAAGCACAGGCCGGCGGCATTGCCAACCAGTACCCGCAGGGTTTTCTCGGCGCCTTCTTCTTCAGTGTCGAAACCCTGGCCACCGTCGGCTACGGCGATATGCATCCGCAAAGCCTGTATACCCATTGGATCTCGATGCTGGAAATCTTCATCGGCATGATGAGCATCGCGCTGATCACCGGCGTCAGCTTCGCCCGCTTCTCGCGGCCGCGGGCGCGCATCGTGTTCACCCATAGCCCGGTGGTGCGCATGCTGAACGGCGAGCCGGCGTTGATGCTGCGCGCCGCCAACGCCAGGAACAATGTGATCATCGACGCCAGCGCCCGGCTGCGGCTGTTGCAGGATGAAGTCAGCGCCGAGGGCGTGAGCTTCCGCAAGCTGCACGACCTGGCCTTGGTGCGCGAGCAGCATCCGATGTTCGTATTGGGCTGGACCCTGGTGCACAAGCTTGACGAGGCTAGTCCCTTATATGAAAGAGACGCCGAGTCGCTGGCGGCCGTCCGCGCGCAGCTTATCCTGTCCATCAACGGCATAGACGAAACCACCGTGCAGCCTATGGTGGCGCGCCATACCTTCTCGCACCAGGACATACGCTGGAACCATGCTTTCGCCGACCTGATCTATACCGACGCCGAAGAAAACGACCATGTCGACTACCAGAAACTGCAGGAAGTGAGGCCGCTGTCGCCGGATTCCGGCCGGTTTGGTGAAGGCTGAGCGTGTGTCGTTGCCGGCAGTGTTATTGAGATTCAAAGGCTTAGTCGAAAGCAGCGATTTTTTGTGGTGAAAGGTGTTGACGGGCTTGGGGGCGTGACGTATAGTTCGCCTCCTCAGCAGACA
>NZ_JAYSGF010000035.1:0-59529 GCF_041912965.1 Chromobacterium sp.
ACCCCGGTTACCGCCGTGAAAGGGCGATGTCCTAGGCCTCTAGACGATGGGGACTGAATTTTGGTGGAGGTAAGCGGGATCGAACCGCTGACCTCTTGCATGCCATGCAAGCGCTCTCCCAACTGAGCTATACCCCCACAGATACTGCACCCTTCCGGGCTTCTCTCGGGACCCTTCGGTCTCGACAGGAAGCGAACTATACCTAGGCTTTTCCGGCCGCGCAAGGTTTTTTGAAAAATATTTTCAGAGCCCGGCGGCGGGAAGAATGCGCCTTTGGACGATTCCGAGAATATCCGGCCTGAAAACGGCGTTTTTTGATTTTTTCCTGTTTGCGGACAGCCATCCTCGCCGATGTTTCGCCCCAATCATCGCGGGGCGATGGGCGCGCGCTAGGCCAGCGCATTTTTCTTGGAAAAATAAGGATTTTCCTATTCCAAGTCATTGGGGAGTAAAGGATAAAATAATCAAAAACAGTTCAGGCCCGATATTCGCACAAAGTTTTAGTGCATGGACGGGCGTTAATGTCTGCTGAAAAGCGGCTGCAACGATGTATGGCGTAGACATGGGCTTGCAATGACAACAGCCGGCTGGAGAAGGCCGGCGGCTTGGCATGCTTAAGGAGGTGTTATGGATAAGAAGGTGCTGATCAACGAGGAACTGCTGGTTTCATGCTCGGACCAAACGCTGAAGGACGCGGCGGTTTTTCTGTTGAATACGCTGACGGATCGCATTCAGCTGCGCCAGCAAAAAGGCATAGAGGAAATCGAACGGCTGGCCACGGCTTACGGCTTGATTCTGCCCAAGCTGTACGCCAAGAACGGCGTGACGCCCAAGTATCAGAACCCGGCGATGCCGCATCAGACCTGGTCCGGCCGCGGCCGGCCGCCGGTTTGGCTGGTCGAGGCGGAAGCGCGCGGCGAGGATAGGGAAAAATTCGCCATCAAAAGGCAGAAAAAAATCAACGCCGGCTAAGCCGCGGATCACGATACGCTGCGCGTCGCGAATTGTGGCGCGGTGAGTGCGGCTTTGAATGCTCCGCCGCCGCATCTGGTCTCGCGCTGGCTCGCGAGAGCGCCAGTGCCCGCTGAGCCGTTGCATATCCCGCCGCGGGCGGGGCGACTTTGAACCGGCTCCAAGCGGCGTGGGCGGTTCTCGCTTGTGTCCTGAACTAAGCGCCTGTTCAAAGTCTCGCGAGCAAGAGCGAGACATGGCGTTGCGGCTGAGAAAGCGGAATGTACACGTGGTAGATGAGCCTTTCGAAGCGGTACTCACCGTGCCACGTCTCACGAAGCGCAGCAGACTATGAACAGGTTCTAAGGGCGGTTGGCCGGGGGCTTGGATTTCTCGCTCAGGGCAGGTCCAGCTGTTCCAGGCGCAGCCGCGCCTTGGCGTCGCGCTCGGCCTGCCGCTGCTGCGTGCGCAGCGTGGTGGCGACGAAGTCCAGATGGGTTTCCACCGCCTGTTGCGCGGCGTCCGGCTGTTTTTCGCGAATGGCCTCCCAGATGGCCAAATGCTGAGCGCGCAGTTCTTCCGCCACTTCGCCCACCGCGAACAAGTCGGCGATATTGTCCTTGACGTGCCGGTGCAGCATGGCCAGCAGGCTGCCGCTCAGGTGGGCGAACAACACATTGTGCGAAGCCTCGGCCACTGCCTGGTGAAAACGCACATCGGCCTGCGCCTGCTGGGCCAGGTCGCCGCCATCGTAGGCGTTCTGCAATTGGTCCACGCAATGTTCCAGGCGCAGTAGATCGGCCGGCGTGGCGCGGGTGGCCGCGCCGCGCGCCGCCGCGCCTTCCAGTACCCGTCTGAACTCCAACAAGTCTCCGTGCAAGTCCTGATGCTGGTTCAGCAGTTTTTCCCAGGGGTCGGAAAACGCGGTTTCCAGCCGATCCGTCACCCAGGTGCCGCCGCCCTGGCGGCTGCTGAGCAGGCCGCGCGACGCCAGTTGCTGAATCGCCTCGCGCAGCGAGGGACGGGACACGCCGAATTCCTCGGCCAGCTGCCGTTCCGGCGGCAGGCGGTCTCCCGGCTTGAGCACACCGTCCAGGATGCGTTTTTCCAGTTGTTCGACGATGACGTCGGAGAGCTTGGGGATGTTCAGTTTGGGATAGGCCATGGCGCCGGGCTTGTCGCTTCGGAAAAATTGGTCAGACCAGAGTGAGTGCAGCTTACCACAGCCGGCGCGGGAATCCGCGCTGTCATATTGACGGATTCAAGCAATCACTCTAGAGTTGTTTTGATAAAAATAATTGGTCTTACCAATTTACAAAGGAAACCGGATGAAGCCTGCCAACGTTTATTTGTTCGGCACCTGCCTGCTCGACCTGTTTTTGCCTCAGGCCGGTGTCGATGCCATCGCCTTGCTGGAAGGGCTGGGCTTGCGGGTGCACTTTCCGCAGCAGCAGAGCTGTTGCGGCCAGCCGGCCTATACCAGTGGCCATCCGGCGGAGGCGCTGGCGGTGGCGCGGGCGCAGCTGGACTGTTTCGCCGAGGATTGGCCCATCGTGGTGCCGTCCGGTTCCTGCGGCGGCATGATCAAGCACCATTGGCCCAAGCTGTTCGCCGGCCAGCCAGACGAGGCGCGCGCCTGCGCGGTGGCCGCGCGAGTGGTGGAGTTCAGCGATTTCCTGCTCAACCATCTGGACTGGCGGCCGCAAGACCAGGGGCCCAAGGTGAAGGTGGCGGTGCATACCTCCTGTTCCGCCCGCCGCGAAATGAATGTGCATCTGTCCTGTTGGGCCTTGCTGGAGCGGCTGGCCAATGTGGAACGGGTGGTGCACGACCATGAATCCGAGTGCTGCGGTTTCGGCGGCACTTTTTCGATCAAGCATCCTGACATCGCCGGGGCGATGGTGACGGACAAGGCCGCCGCGCTGCGGGATAGCGGCGCGGTGGAGTTCATCACCGCGGACGGCGGCTGTCTGCTCAATATCAACGGTAAGCTGGCCAAGGAGGGCAGGGCGTTTCAGGGCCGGCATCTGGCCAGCTTTCTGCTGGAGCGGGTGGGGGGCAAGGCATGAGCGCCCGCGACGCCATCCTGGCCAAGTTGCGCGCCGCGCCGCGCGAGGAGCTGCCGCGGCCGGAGCTGGACGCGCATTTCCGGCGCTTCGCGCCGCCTCAGCACAGCCTGGATGCCTTGCGCGGCTGGGCACGGGCGATGCGGGCGGTGAAGACCGAGGTGCTGTGGGTGCGCGCCGACGACTGGCACACCCGGCTGGCGGTGTGGATCGCGCAGCGGCGGCCGGTCTCCATGCTGTTGTCCGACACTGCGCACGGCCGCCGCGCCGAGGCGGCGCTGCAAGGCTTGCCGACGCCGCCGGCGCTGCGTTTCTTCGACCGCGCCGTCGACGACTGGAAGGCCGAGCTGTTCCAGATCGAGGCCGCGTTCACCACGGCGCGCTGCGGCATCGCCGCCACCGGCACCCTGGTGTTGTGGCCGGACGCTCAGGAGCCGCGAACCATGAGCCTGGTGCCGCCGCTGCACATCGTCCTGTTCGACACCGCCACGCTTTATCCCGATTTCTATAGCGCGATGCGTTGCGAAAACTGGCAGGACGGCATGCCCAGCAACGCCTTGCTGATTTCCGGCCCGTCCAAGACCGCCGACATCCAGCTGACGTTGGCCTATGGCGCGCACGGCCCGCGCGAACTGCTGGTGCTGGCGCAACTGCCCGAGCACATCGATCCGGCGCAGCTGGAGCAGATGGAGGTTCGGCCATGAGCGAGCACAAGATCGAGCTTTATCCGTCGCGCCAATTCAAGCAGCAGGCGCGCGCGGCGCTGGCCGACGGCGAACTGCGCCACAGCCTGCGCGGGGCGATGGATTTCCTGATGGCCAAGCGCTTGTCTGCCTTCGACGATCCGGCGGAACTGGACGCATTGCGCGCGCTGGGAGAAGCCATTCGCCAGCGTTGTCTGTCGCGGCTGCCGGACTTGCTGGAGCAGTTGGAGGCGCGGCTGAGCGCCAACGGCGTGCAAGTGCATTGGGCCGAAACCGCGGACGAGGCCAATCGCATCATCCACGGCTTGGTAGAGGCGCGTTCCGGCCGCTTGATGGTCAAGGGCAAGTCCATGGTCAGCGAGGAGATCGAACTCAACCATTATCTGGAAGCGCGCGGCGTCACCGCGGTGGAAAGCGATATGGGCGAGTACATCGTGCAACTGGCCGGCGAAAAGCCCACCCACATCATCATGCCGGCGATACACAAGACCAAGGCCGACATCGCGCGCTTATTCCACGACAAGCTGCCGGACACGCCCTACACCGAGGACGTGGACGAGCTGATACAGATAGGCCGCGGCGCGCTGCGTCGGCTCTATCTGGACGCCGACGTCGGCTTGTCCGGCGTCAACTTCGCGGTGGCGGAAACCGGCACGCTGTGCCTGGTGGAGAACGAGGGCAACGGTCGCATGTGCACCACGGTGCCGGACTTGCACATCGCCATCACCGGCATCGAGAAAGTGGTGGAGAAGCTGGCCGACGTGCCGCCCTTGTACAGCCTGCTGACCCGCTCCGCCATCGGCCAGCCCATCACCACCTATTTCAATATGATCAGCGGTCCGCGCCGCGCCGGCGAAAAAGACGGCCCGCGCGAAGTGCATCTGGTGCTGCTGGACAACGGCCGCAGCCAGGCCTACGCCGACGCGCAATTGCGCAAGACGCTGCAATGCATACGCTGCGGCGCCTGCATGAATCATTGCCCGGTCTACGCCCGCATCGGCGGCCACGCTTACGGCACCACCTATCCGGGGCCGATAGGCGAAATCATCTCGCCGCATCTGCTGGGCCTGGAAAACACCCGCGATCTGCCCACCGCCTCCAGCTTGTGCGGCGCTTGCGGCGAGGTCTGCCCGGTGAAGATCCCCATCCCCGAGATGCTGATGCGGCTGCGCGAGGAGAGCCAGCGCCCGGCTGAGGAGGCGGTCAGCCATCCGCTGCGCGGCCAGGGCGCGGCGGCGAGCGCGGCGGAGCGGATGGCCTGGAAGGGCTGGCGCCAGGTCAACGCCTCGCCGCGGCTATACCGCTGGTTCGGCTGGGGCGCCACCCGGCTGCGCAAGCTCGCGGTCGGCGGCCAGTTGGGCTGGACCCAGAACCACGCGCCGCTGACGCCGGCGCCCAAGACCCTGCACGAACTGGTGCGCGAACGCGAAGCGCGCCGCGCCGCCGGGGAGCGGCCATGAGCATGAGCCCGGCGCATCAGGCTTTCCATCAGGATTTGCTGGCGGCGATGCCGGCGGCGCGCATTTACACCGATCCGCTGTCCACGCTGGCTTACGGCACCGACGCCAGTTTCTACCGGCTGCGGCCGCAAATCGTCGCCCGCGTCGACAGCGAGGCGGAAGTGGCGGCCATCCTGGCGCTGGCGCGCCGTCACCGGGTGGCGCTGACCTTCCGCGCCGCCGGCACCAGCTTGTCCGGCCAGGCGGTCAGCGATTCGGTGCTGGTCTTGCTGGGCGATGGCTTCAACCATGGCCAGGTCTTGGACGACGGCGCGCGCGTCCGGCTGGGGCCGGCGATGATAGGCAGCCACGCCAACGCGCTGCTGGCGCCTTACGGCCGCAAGATCGGCCCGGACCCGGCGTCGATCAATAGCGCCAAGATCGGCGGCATCGCCGCCAACAACTCCAGCGGCATGTGCTGCGGCACCCGCGACAACAGTTATCACACGCTGGCGGCGATGCGTCTGTTGCTGCTGGACGGCGCGGCGCTGGATACCGGCGACGCCGCCAGCGTGGCGGCTTTCCGCCAGTCCCACGCCGCGCTGCTGGCCGGCTTGTCCGGCCTGGCGGCCGAATTGCGCGCCGACGCGGCGCTGGCCGAGCGGGTGCGCCGCAAATACCGGCTGAAGAACACCACCGGCTACGGCATCAACGCCTTGCTGGATTTCGACGACCCGGTGGACATGCTCAGCCATGTGCTGATCGGCTCCGAGGGCACGCTGGGCTTCATCAGCGAAATCACTTTTCACAGTGTGATCGAGCATCCGCACAAGGCCTCGGCCTTGCTGCTGTTCGACGCGCTGGAACCCTGTTGCCGAGCGGTGTCGGCGCTGAGCGCGGCCGCGGACGCCCACGGCGTGGCGGCGGTGGAGCTGATAGACAGCCGCAGCCTGCGCGCCTTGCACGGCAAGCCGGGGCTGCCGGATTTCCTGGCGCGGCCGTTTGGTCCGGAGGAGGCCTGTTTGCTGATCGAGGCGCGCGCCGGTTCCGAGGCGGAACTGGAGCGCCATTGCGCGGCGATAGACCAGCTGCTGGTCGGTTTCGCGCCGCGCCTGTCCAGCGGCTTCAGCCGCGAGGCCGCGGTCTGCGACAGCTATTGGGCCTTGCGCAAGGGCCTGTTTCCGGCGGTGGGCGCGGTGCGGCCGCTGGGCAGCACCGTGGTGATAGAGGACGTAGCGTTTCCGATTCCGCAGCTGGCCGACGGCGTGGCCAGGCTGACCGTCTTGTTCGATCGCCACGGTTATCACGAGGCCTTGTTGTTCGGCCACGCCTTGGACGGCAATCTGCATTTCGTGTTCGCGCCCAGTTTCGACAGCGAGCGCGAGGTGGCGCGCTACGACGCTTTCATGCAGGACGTCAGCGCGCTGGTGGCCGGCGAATACGACGGCTCGCTGAAGGCCGAGCACGGCACCGGCCGCAATGTAGCGCCCTTTGTGCGCCAGGAGTGGGGCGACGCCGCCTGGAACATCATGCGCCGCATCAAGGCCTTGTTCGACCCGGACGGCCTGCTCAATCCCGGCGTGATCATCACCGACAACGAGCGGCTGCACCTGGAAAACCTCAAGCCCTTGCCGGCGGCCGATCCCCTCGTCGACCGCTGCATCGAATGCGGCTTTTGCGAGGCGGCCTGTCCGTCGCACGGGCTGACGTTGAGCCCGCGCCAGCGCATCGTCGCCTGGCGCCGCATCCAGCAATTGAGCCGCGACGGCGGCGCGGCGGAGGAGTTGGCCGCGCTGCGCGCCGATTTCCGCTACCGCGCCATCGACACCTGCGCCGCCACCGGCATGTGCGCGACGCGCTGTCCGGTGGGCATCAATACCGGCGAATTGATGAAGCGCTTGCAAGGCCCGTCGCCGCGGCCGCGCGCCGCGCGTTTCGCCGCTGGTCACATCGGCGCCGCCGCGTCCGCCGTCCGCGTCGGCCTGGCGCTGGCGCATCTATTCGGTCCGGAGCGGCTGCATCGCATCAGCTTGCGGCTGCGCCGCCGCCACAAGGTGATTCCCTTGCTGCCCGTGCAGCTGCCGCGGCCGGCCGGCCGTCTGCCCGCCGCCGGCGGCGATGGCGAGCCGGTGGTGCTGTTTCTCAGCTGCGTCAACCGCGCGCTGGCCGCGGACGCCGACGGCGGCAACGCCGCCGCGCCCACGCTGGCGCTGCTGCGCCGCGCCGGTTTCAGCCCTCGCTATCCGTCCGGCCAGGATGGCTTGTGCTGCGGCCAGCCCTTCGCCTCGGCCAATGCCGCGGAGGCGTTGGATATCAGCCAGAACGCGCTGAACCTGGCCTTGCTGGCCGCCAGCGAAGACGGCCGCCATCCGGTCTACCTGGACAACGGGCCGTGCGCGGCGCGCATCCTGTCCGCTCAGCGCCAAGGCCGGCTGGACGCGCGCCTGCGCCTGTTCGACGCGGCTCGTTTCCTGGACGCCTTCGTCGCGCCGCGGCTGGCGGTGACGCGCAAGCTGGCGCAACTAGCGCTGCATATTCCCTGCAGCGCCGCCGAGATGGGCGCGGCGGACGCGCTCAAGCGGCTGGCTGGCCGCTGCGCCGAGCGGCTGACCGTGCCGGATATCGCCTGCTGCGGCTTCGCCGGCGACAAGGGTTTCACCGTGCCGGAACTGAACGCGCACAGTCTGCGGCGCTTGCCTCCGGCCTTGCCCCAGGGTTGTCGCCACGGCGTGTCGATGAGCCGAACTTGCCAGATCGGCCTGAGCGAACACGCCGGCTTTGAATACCGCAGCATCGAAGCGTTGCTGGATTTTTGCACCACCCCTGGAAGCGGCCCGCTATGAAGGCCGCATCGTTGGCGCCGCCGCCCGGGCGGCCGGCGCCGAGTTGAAACGCCCGTAAACATCCTTCCCTGAACGCATTCCGTCCACACGGCCGCGGCTAGCCCGCCGCCGCGCGGATGTTTGTGCGCGCAAGAAGAAGGAGAGACTGCAGAGGAGACATCATGATCTGGACCCAAAACTACTTCCCTTCCGGCGGCATGGCGCTGTCGGCGCTGATGGCGGCGCTGCCCATCATTTTCTTTTTCCTGGCGCTGGCGGTGTTCCGGCTCAAGGGCCATGTCGCCGGCAGCCTGACCGTGCTGCTGGCGCTGCTGGTGGCGATCTTGTTCTACGGCATGCCGGCGGGCATGGCGCTGGCCGCCGCCGGTTTCGGCTTCGCCTACGGTCTGTGGCCCATCGCCTGGATCATCATCGCCGCGGTGTTCCTGTACAAGATCACCGTCAAGACCGGGCAGTTCGACATCATCCGCGCCTCGGTGTTGTCGGTGACCGAGGATCAGCGCCTGCAGATGCTGCTGGTCGGCTTCTCCTTTGGCGCCTTCCTGGAGGGGGCCGCCGGCTTCGGCGCGCCGGTGGCCATCACCGCCGCGCTGCTGGTGGGCCTGGGTTTCAATCCGCTGTACGCGGCCGGCCTGTGCCTGATCGCCAATACCGCGCCGGTGGCTTTCGGCGCGATGGGCATCCCCATCATCGTCGCCGGCCAGGTGACCGGGCTGGATCCCTTCGCCATCGGCGCCAAGGCCGGACATCAGCTGCCGTTTCTGTCGGTGCTGGTGCCGTTCTGGCTGGTGATGATGATGGACGGCCTCAAGGGCGTGCGTCAGACCTGGCCGGCGGTGCTGGTGGCCGGCGGCTCCTTCGCCGTCACTCAGTATTTCACCTCCAACTACATCGGGCCGGAGCTGCCGGACATCACTTCGGCCCTGGTCAGCCTGGTGTGTCTGACGCTGTTCCTGAAAGTGTGGCAGCCGCGCGAGATCTTCACCTTCGCCGGCCGCCGCGCGCCCAGCCCGCGCCGGCCTTCCGGCTTCGGCCTGGGCCGGATCGCCCGCGCCTGGGGGCCGTTCCTGATCCTGACCGCGCTGGTGACGCTGTGGAGCCTGAAACCGTTCAAGGCCTTGTTCGCCAAGGGCGGCGCGCTGGAGCACTGGGTGCTGAAGTTTCATGTGCCCCACCTGGACAATCTGGTGATCAAGACCGCGCCCATCGTGGCCGCGGACAAGCCTTACGAGGCGCTGTACAAGCTGGACCTGCTGTCCGCCGTGGGCACCGCCATTTTTGTCGCGGCCTTGCTGTCCATCGTGTTGCTGCGCTTCCGGCCGGCGCAGGCCGCCGCCGCCTTCGGCGAAACCCTGCTTGAACTGAAGCGGCCCATTCTGTCCATCGGCATGGTGCTGGCCTTCGCCTTTGTCGCCAATTATTCCGGCATGTCCAGCACGCTGGCCTTGTGCCTGGCCAACACCGGCAAGGCCTTTCCCTTCTTCTCGCCCTTCCTGGGCTGGCTGGGGGTGTTCCTGACCGGTTCCGACACCTCGTCCAATGCCTTGTTCTCGGCGCTGCAGGCGTCCACCGCGCATCAACTGGGCGTGTCGGACATCCTGCTGGTGGCGGCCAACACCACCGGCGGCGTGACCGGCAAGATGATTTCGCCGCAGTCCATCGCCGTGGCCTGCGCGGCGGTGGGGCTGGTGGGCAAGGAGGCGGATCTGTTCCGCTTCACCCTCAAGCACAGTCTGATCTTTTGCAGCATGGTGGGGGCGATGACTTACGCGATGGCGTATTTCTGAGAACCTGTTTACGACCTGCTGCGCTGCGGCGATACGGCGTTGAAAACGACTTCGAAATGCTCATGTACCATATGTACATTCCGCTTTCTCAGCCGTTTTCGCCTTGTCTCGCTCTTGCTAGCGAGATCGTAAACAGGTTCTGATAGTCCGGCTCAAGGCCCGGCGGCGCGGACGCGCCGGGCCGGGCTCACAGGATTTCCTGGGTTTCGCAGAAGAAGCTGATCGAGTCGAAGTTGACCTGGGTGACGTGCCGGGTCACCGGCACCATATTGATCAGGTGGCGGGTGCCGATGTCGAAGATATGGTATTCGCTGGCCAGGCTGCCGTACTCGGACGGCGACTTGGTCTTCTTGACGATGGTGACCGCGTTGGCTTCGCCGTTCCAGCCGTAACTGGTGTTGAATTGCAGCAGGCGGTTGATGTAATCGCCGGTGGGCGAATGCAGAAAGAAATGGATGGTCTCGTTCTTCATGTCCAGGTCGATGAAACCGCTGGTGGTGGCGATTTCGCCGCTGTGGCGCGGGAAACGTAGCTCGGAAATGCGCGCGGTGCACAGGGTGCGGCTGTCCATGATGTAGTTGTGGCCGGCATAGCCCAGGTAAAGCGTGAGCAGGAACAGGCCGAGCACGATCAGAACACGATTTTGTTTTTGCAATTGAGATCGCTCCCGTATTTTTTATCGCACAGATAGCTGGCGGTGCATTTGCCGCTCTTGATGAAAAACGCGTCGCCGCCGCTTTCCGGCAGCTTGGGCGCGTCGCGGTAGACATTGCCCACCACGAACAGGCTGCGCGCGCCATCGGGCATTTTGTGGATATTCATCTGCGGGATCAGCCAGGACAAATGCCAGCCGGCCACCAGGCCCAGCGCCGCCGCGCCGGCGCAGCAGGCGGCCAGCCCGCGGCCGATGCGGAAAACCGGCCATCGGCGCGGCCGCTGCGGCGGGCAGGGGATGGCGGGGGGCTGCTCGGCGGGCGCGGCGGCGTCCTCGGCCGGGGGCGTGTCGTTGTCGGCTGTGGCCGGGGCATCGTCCAGCGGCGTGAAGACGCCGACGAACTGGCAGCCGCGGCGTGGAATGGTCTTGACGATCTTGGGGTCCAGCCCGCTTTTTTCCAACTGCGCGCGCAGGTCGAACACCAGCTTGTGATAGCTGGAGTCGGTGACGACGGTCTTGCCCCACACCTTGTCTATCAGCTCGTTCTTCTCGAACAGACCGGACAACAGCAGTTTCAACAACTGCGCCTCATTGTATTTCAGGATGATTTTTTCCTGATCGCCGGGCTGCAGGCTGCCCGCGTCGGGATCGAATATCACCTTGTCCTCGATATGAAATCTCATTCTTATAATCTTTCTTATTTACGCCAGGCTTAAACCTTCAAAGCCGGCGCGCCGCTGTCCCGGCGGCCGCGCCGATGGCGCTTGATTTGGCGATATTTTAAATGGCTCGCTAGATAATTTGCTCTAGATGGATTATAGGCGGCAACATTCCGCTGCCAAGCAGCGCCTTGCAAAGTGGAGTTGCGTGAATCCGGGAAGATGAGCGGAAAATGACAAGAGCGCTGGACGCGCTCTTGATTTGATGCGGTTCATTCTCCAACAGAATGTGGCCAGGTTCAAGAGGATGGCGCTGCCGCGCGCCGACTGCGGTGGCGGACAAAATGCGGGCTTGGCGCTGGAGTTCAGGCCTGACTTGGGCTGCAGCGCTGAATGAGGTACCGGGGGGGCCTGGAAAACCGCCGTTGTCTGAGCGCAACGAGGAGGGGAAATCCGGGCTTAAGCTGGCCGGATCGGAGCTTATTTCAACGCCGCCGGAATTGTAGCAAGCCGATTACAGCGTCGGAACGAGGGCGATGAATGCCATCGGGGCAGGATTGAATCCGGCGAACGGCCGGCGGCAAAACCCATGGGGAATGGATGGGCGCCGGCCGTATTGGCTTGCCGGGGAAGAAAACCGTGCGGCGCTTTAATGCGTGGAGCGCAAATTCTGAATTTCCCGCCTGGCGGTTTCCAATTCCTGTTCTATGGCATTGATTTGCTTGTCCCTGCTTTTCAACTCGCTCAATAACTGCTCGCTCAATAACTGTGCCTGGTCCAGGCACATCAGCAAGGCGGATAGTTTTGCGGTATTGGCGATGGAGTCGAGCATGGATGCGCCGGCCTGGTTTTGGTCTTTGTTTTTATATTGCATGCGTATGATGATGTGGTGTTGTTGTTCAATACACGGATTGGAAGCGGTCTGTCGCCGTTCCAGTGCTACCGAGGCGAAATCATAGCATGCCGCTTGGATGGCAGGGGCTGTCAGCCCGGTAAATTAAGCTTTTGGACAGGGGCGATAAGGAATGGTAATGATTGCCGCGCGCCGCGACGCATGGCGGCGTATGGCTTTCCTGGCCGTTGCGGATGCTTGGATGCGGGGCAAACGATAATCATTTCTAATAAAACGCAAAGAATTGTTCTTATTTAGATAAAGACTTTCAGTATCAATGCCGGATAGGATGGCCTTCAATTATTTTTGGAGCAAAAAGTCATGCCGGCAGCGAGCGGTTCGAGAATTTTGGAAAGCCTGGCGCGAGGGAGCGCGGTGGTTTGGTCGCGCGATTTGGAAAGTCTGGCTATTTATATTGAAAACCTGATTCGCAAAACCAGCGCAATGGGCGCGGTGGTGCCCAGCTTATATAGAGCCTTGAGAATATGCAGCGTGGCGTTGAAAAGCAGTAGCGCCGGCGGCAAGGTGTATTTGACGCGCAAAGAGCGGCTGGATATTTATTGGGCGGTGAAGTCGGAGTCATTTTCGGTGTAGTTTGGCGTAGTGGTCGATTCTTATTGCTGAATGGAAGTCGATAAATAATGTCTTTGGTCAGTTTTGTTTGTTATCGGGTATTGAGCATTGCTCTGTTCTGGTGCGTGATGAAAACGCTGGGTATCGGTGTTTTGCTGCTGCTATTGCATTTAGGCAAGGAAGGCGCGCAGCAAGCGCTGTCGCAGCGCAGCTGATGGCAGGCGCGCGGCTTGTGGCAGCACGCCGCGCGCGGTCGATGGAGAATAAAGAGTCAGCGATTTTGGAATGGGAAATGCAAACAGGGCCGCGTTGCGATAACGCGGCCCTTTGCATGGATGATGCTCAGAGCCTGTTCAAAGTCTCGCGAGCAAGAGCGAGACAAGGCGAAAACGAGCGAAAAAGCGGAATGTACAGGTGGTACATGAGCATTTTGAGCTCGTTTTCAACGCCGTATCGCCGAAGCGTAGCAGACTTTGAACAGCTTCTCAGAATACGCGCCGGCCGGCGTTCCACACTTGGCGCACCAAAGGGATGCCGTCATGCTCGCGCGCCTGGACCAGATCGGCGCGCTGGCCGACGGCGATGGCGCCGCGATCCGCCAGCCCCACCGCCCGCGCCGGATTGACGCTGACGGTGGCGATGGCGCGGCTCAGGCCCCAGTCCGGCTGGCGGCCCAGCAAGTAGGCCGCGTGCAAGAGGCTGGCCGGCACATAGTCCGAGGACAGGATGTCCAGCAGGCCGTGGCCGGCCAGCTCCAAGGCGGCGACATTGCCGGAGTGGGAGCCGCCGCGCACGATGTTGGGCGCGCCCATCACCGTCATCAGGCCCTGTTCGCGCGCGGCGCGCGCGGCGGCCAGCGTGGTGGGGAATTCCGACATGGCCACGCCGTCGCGCACCGCTTCGTCGATATGACCGAGTTCGGTGTCGTCATGGCTGGCCAGCGCGATGCCGCGCGCGCGCGCCAGTTCCACCACCGCCTGGCGATGGCGTCCGGCGTACTGCCGCTGCTTGAGCTTGCGCTGCTCCACCGCGGCGAGGAAGGTGTCATCGTTCCAGCTGACGTTCTTCTTGGCGTAATACTTGCGGTATTGCGCCAGGTCGCGGTACTGGCGTTGGCCGGGGGTGTGGTCCATCAAGGACACCAGGCGCACCGCCGGGTGGTCGAGCAGGGGCGCGAGCGCGTCCAGCAGCGTCGGATAGGCCAGCTCGCAGCGCAGGTGGAACAGGTGTTCGGCGCGGAACACGCGCTGGCGCATGCCGGCGTCTATCGCGTCGAAGGCGCTTTGCAAGGTGTCCAGCCGCACGCTGTCGCCTTCCAGATCGCCCACCGACAGCGCGTCCAGCACCGTGGTGATGCCGGCGGCCACGCATTGCGCGTCATGGGTGACCACGGCCGGCAGTGTCGGCCACAGCACGCCGTTGCGCGGCATCAGGTGTTTTTCCAGATTGTCGGTGTGCACTTCCACCAGGCCGGGCAGCAGATCGTCGCCGTCCAGGTCTTCGCTGTGCGGCGGCGGCGCGCTCAGCGCCTGGGCATGGACGGCGGCGATCACGCCGTTGTCGATTTCCAGCGCGCCGCGCTCGACGACGCCATCGGCCAGGATCAGCCGGGCATTGTTCAGGATTCGTTTCATGCTTGGTGTTCCGGTTTGTTTGCCAGCGGTACTTCGAACACGCGGTCGGCGACGGCGTCGCGGGTGGGCTCGTCGTGGAAAATGCCCACCAGCGCCGCGCCGCGCGCCAGCGCTTCGCGCATCAATTCAATCACTACCGCGCGGTTGGCGGCGTCCAGCGAGGCGGTGGGCTCGTCCAGCAGCAGGATGGGCTGCGGCGCTATCATGCCGCGCGCGATATTGACCCGCTGCTGCTCGCCGCCGGAAAAAGTGGCCGGCGGCAGCCGCCACAGCCGTTCCGGGATGTTCAGCCGCGCGAGCCAAGCGCCGGCCTCGCGTCGCGCCGCATCGGCGTCCATGCCCCATTCGCACAGCGGCTCGGCGACGATGTCCAGCGCCGCCACCCGCGGGATGGCGCGCAGGAATTGGCTGACATAGCCCAGGGTGTGGCGGCGGACGTCGGCGATCTCGTGCGGCAAGGCGGCGGCCATGTCCAGCCAGGCGTCGCGGTGGCGGATGCGGATGCTGCCGCCTTGCACCAGGTAGTTGGCGTACAGCGCCTTGAGCAGGGTGCTCTTGCCGGCGCCGGAAGGACCTGCCAGCGCCACGCATTCGCCGGCGGCCACTTGCAGCGAAACATCGTCGAGCACCGGCAGTGCCAGGCTGTCCTGCTGGTGCAGGGTGAAGGTTTTGCTCAAACGGCTAGCGTCTATCAACAAGTTCATCGCGTTCAGGCCTGCAGAATGGAGGATACCAGCAGCTGGGTATAAGGGTGCTGCGGATCGTCCAGGATTTGATCGGTGAGGCCGGCTTCCACCACCCGGCCGCGCTGCATCACCAGCGTGCGCTGCGCCAGCAGCCGCGCCACGCCCAGGTCGTGGGTGACCATGATGACGGCGATGCCGCTGTCGCGCACCAGTCTTCGGGTCAGGTCCAGGAAACGGGCCTGCACCGAGACATCGAGGCCGCCGGTGGGTTCGTCCATGAACACCAGCCGCGGATGGGTGGCCAGGCTGCGGGCGATCTGCAGCCGCTGCTGCATGCCGCCGGAAAAGGCGCTCGGTGCGTCGTCCAGCCGCTCGCGGCCGATTTCCACCCGCTCCAGCCAGTCGCCGGCGGTCTGGCGCAGCCGGCCGTAGTGACGCTGGCCCAGCGCCATCAGCCGCTCGCTGATATTGGCGCCGGCGGAGACGTCCATGCGCAGGCCGTCGCGGGCGTGCTGGGACACGAAGCCCCATTCGCTGCGCGCCAGCCGGCGGCGCTCGGATTCGGCGATGGCGGTGAGTTCGTGCTCGCGGCCGTCGCGGTCGCGGAAGCGCGCGCTGCCGGCGTCGGCGGCCAGCTTGCCGGCCAGCGCGGCCAGCAGCGTGGATTTGCCGGAGCCGGATTCGCCGACCACGCACAGCACTTCGCCGGCGTAGAGCTCGAAATCGACGCCGAAGCAGCCATTGCCGTTGCCGTAGTCCTTGCCGAGGCCGCGGACGCTGAGTAGGGGCGGATTCATTGCGGGCTTTCCTGTGTGTCGCGGCGCTGCCGGCAGTGGTCGCTGTCGGAGCAGACGTATTGGCGCGCGCCGGCGTCGTCGGTGATGATTTCGTCCAGATAGCTGTCGCCGGCGCCGCACAGCGCGCAGGCCTGTTCCCAGCGCTGTACCTGGAACGGATGGTCGTCGAAAGCCAGGCTTTCCACCCGGGTGTGCGGCGGGATCGCGTACAGCCTTTTTTCGCGGCCGGCGCCGAACAGCAGCAGCGCCGGACTCAGGTGCAGCTTGGGGTTGTCGAATTTGGGGATGGGCGAGGGCGAAGCCAGGTAGCGGCCGTTGACCAGCACCGGGTAGTCGTAGCTGGCGGCGATGTGGCCGTAGCGGGCGATGTCCTCGTACAGCTTGACGTGCATCAGGCCGTATTCCTGGTGGGCGTGCAGCTTGCGGGTTTCCTGCTCGCTGGCTTCCAGCGTGCGCAGCGGCTCCGGTTCCGGCACCTGGAACACCAGCACCTGGCCGGCGCGCAGCGGGGTTTCCGGGATGCGGTGCCGGGTCTGGATCAGGCTGGCTTCGGCGCTGCGGGTGGTGGTGGCCACGCCGGCGACGCGGGCGAAGAAGCGGCGGATATTGACCGCGTTGGTGGTGTCGTCCGCGCCCTGGTCTATGACCTTGAGCACGTCGTCGCGGCCGATCACGCTGGCGGTCAGCTGGATGCCGCCGGTGCCCCAGCCGTAGGGCAAGGGCATTTCGCGGCTGCCGAACGGCACCTGGTAGCCGGGGATGGCCACCGCCTTGAGCAGCGCGCGGCGCAGCATGCGCTTGGTGTTTTCATCGAGGAAGCCGAAGTTGTACGCCCATTGCGTGGCGGTGCTCATGCCTGTTTCTCCTTGTCGGCGGCGTGCTCGCGGCGCAGCTGGCGTATCAGCGACAGCTCGGCCTGGAAATCGACGTAGTGCGGCAGCTTGAGGTGCTGGACGAAGCCGGAGGCTTCGACGTTGTCGCTGTGGCACAGCGCGAATTCCGGCTGCTGCGCCGGCGCGTGCGCCGTTTCGCCCAGCTCGGCGGCGCGCAGGCTGCGGTCCACCAGCGCCATCGCCATCGCCTTGCGCTCGGCTTCGCCGAAGCTCAGGCCGTAGCCGCGGGTGAATTGCGGCGGCGCGCTGCGGCTGCCGGCGAACTGGTTGATCATCTGGCATTCGGTCAGCGTGATTTCGCCGATATCGATATCGAAGCCCAGTTCTTCCGGGCAGACCGTCACGCTGACTTCGCCCATGCGGATTTCGCCGGCGAAGGGGTGGCTTTCGGCGTAGCCGCGCTGGGTGGAATAGGCCAGGCCCAGCAGCCAGCCCTCGTCGCCGCGCGCCAGGTTTTGCAGCCGGGCGGCGCGGCCGGCCGGGAACAGCAGCGGCTCGCGCGTCAGGTCGGCCGGTTCCGGATCGCCCGGCGGCGGCGTTTCCGGCTCGATCAGGCCTTCCTGCGCCAGAGTGTCCAGTACGCAGGGCAGCCGTTCCGGCAGCGGCGCGTCCGCCAGCGTCGGCAGCGGCGGCTCGCCGGCCTGGGCCAGGTCAAAGTCCAGCAGCCGCTGGGTGTAATCTGCGGTGGGGCCCAGCACTTGGCCGCCGGGCACATCCTTGAAGGTGCCGGACACGCGGCGGCGCACCCGCATCGCCGCGGTGTCCAGCGGCCGGCTGGCGGCGAAGCGCGGCAGGGTGGTGCGGAAGGCGCGCAGCAGGAAGACCGCTTCCACGCAATCGCCGGCCGCCTGCTTCAGCGCCAGTGCCGCCAGTTCCTCGTCGTACAGCGAGCCTTCCTGCATCACCCTGGCCAGCGCCAGCCGCAATTGGCCGCGGATCTGCGCGAGGCTCAGTTCCGGCGTCGCCGCGTCGCCGCGGCGCTTGGCGGCCAGCAAGTCCCAGGAGCGGGCGATGGCGGTTTCTCCGCCTTTGACGGCTACATACATATCAACCCTCCTTGACGCGGGTGCTGCGCGGCAGGCCGGCCACGCGCTCGCCGCTGATCAGCAAGATGTCCACGCCCAGCGGAAAGCGGGCGTGATTGTCCCGCCATTGCCGCCAGAAATCGTCCGGCGCGCCATTCATGCCGAAGCGGCGCGGCGCGGCGAAACCCGGGCCGCAGGCTTCCACCTGCTCGGCGTTGAAGCCGGCGGTTTCCAGCAGCACGGTGGCGGAGCGGTCGGGGTATTCGGGCTCGCCGGCCTTGAGCGCGGCCAGCGGCGGCAGCGGCGCGCCCAGCGGCAGCACCACGAAGTCGGCCTGTTCCGGCGCGGTGGCCAGGCGCAGGCCGGTATGAAAGCGCAGGCTGGCCAGGGTGTCCGCCGGCAGCGGCGGCAGCCAGACGCTGACGTCCTGATCCAGCAAGGTGTAGAGCAGGGCGGCGGTGGCCGGCATCAGGCCCGGCAGTTCGGCCGGCAGCGCCGGCAGCGTCTGCGGTTGCAGGGGTTCGGCCAGCGCGGCCAGCGTGGCGCGGAAGCAGCGTTGGCTGTCGTGAACCGGATCGGCGAAGGCGGCGCGCATTTCGTTCATCTTATTCCCCCCTGACCATGGTGAAGAACTCCACCTTGCTGGCGGCGGCTTCGCGCGCCGCCTGTTCGCGGCGCTCGGCGCGCTCGGCGCGCAAGGGCGCGATCCATTGCGCCAGCAGTTGTTCTTGCCGCGCCGGGTCTTGCAGCAGCGCGTCGGCCTGGGCGATCAGTTCGGCGTGTTCGCCATTGCTGCCCAGCGTCCAGCCGTGGCCCAGGCGGCCGTCTATCCGGCAACTGGCGCGGCTGACGCTAGCCTCGCCCAGGTTGAAGCGGGCGCCGCTGCCGCCGGCGCGGCCTTGCAGCATGATGAGTCCGGTTTCGGCGCGGCGCAGCCATTCCACCCGCGGCGCCGGCGGCAGCAGCGGGGTCAGCAGCCGGCGCAGCCGCGGCGGCGGAGTGTGGGCCAGCAGGCTGAGCCAGTCTTGCCTGGTCGAGGTTTCCATATCGGGTATCGCCCTATGTGGTTTCAACAAAAATTCATATAAACGTATAGACGTATCCATGATAATGGCCTGTGACTAAGCGCAAACAGCATGCGGCGATGAAGGTTTTGTGACGATTGGGTGGCGGCGCTAGACCTTGGCCGCCGCGGGAGAGAAAGGGCTTGAAAGATGATTGAACGCGGTTCCGGCGTCGCCGTCTGGCGGCAGATAGAAAACAGTCTGGCCGAGCAGATCGCCGTCGGCGCCTTGCGCGCTGGCGAGCGGCTGCCCACCGAGCTGCAACTGGCGGAGCGCTTCTGCGTCAACCGCCATACCATCAGGCGCGCGGTGGCCACGCTGGTGGAGCGCGGCCTGCTGCGGGTGGAGCAGGGACGCGGCACCTTCGTGCAGGACAATGCGATCGACTACGCGATCAGCAAGCGCACCCGCTTCTCCCAGAACATGGCCAGCCAGAACCTGAACTCGGACATCGATATCCTGGCCAGCGATACGGTGCCGGCCAATGCCGAACTGGCCGACTTGCTGCAAGTGGCGGTGGGCGAGCCGCTGCTGCGCATCAAGACCCTGAGCCGGGTGGAACTGCGGGTGGTGGACTGGGCGACGCTGTTCTTTCCGGCGGCGCGTTTTCCCGGCCTGCCGGAAATCTACCGGCGCGAGCGCTCGGTGACGCGCGCGTTGGCGCATTTCGGCATCGACGATTACACCCGGCGTTTTTCCCGCGTCACCGCGCGGCTGCCGGACAGCGAAACGGTGGACTACCTGGGCATTCCCAAGAACCGGCCGGTGCTGCATGTGAAGTCCTTGAACGTCGATACCGAGGGGCGGCCGGTGCAGTACGGCGTCACCTGTTTCAACGGCGACCTGGTGCAACTGGTGATGGAGGACGCTTGATGCGCTACGCCCTGTATTACGCGCCGCGCCCGGACAGCGCCTTCTGGCGCGCCGGCAGCGGCTGGCTGGGCCAGGACGCGCACAGCGGCCTGCAAGTGTTGCAGCCGCACGCGCCGGGCATGGATGCCGAGGCCCTGGCGGAACTGACGACGGAGCCTGCACGCTATGGATTTCACGCCACCTTGAAAGCGCCGTTCGCCTTGCGCGCCGGGGTGGAGGAGGCGGCGCTGCTGGAGCGCACCTCGGCGCTGGCGCAACGCTTCCAGCCCTTCGAGCTGGAGCTGGAGGTGGGCTGGCTGGCGGATTTTCTGGCGCTGCGGCCGGCGGAGCCGCCGCCGGAACTGGCCGAGCTGGCCGCCGCCTGTGTGATCGAGCTGGACGCGCTGGCCGACCGCGAGCGGCCGCTAAAGGCGCGCGCCGGGCTGGACCCGCGCCAGGAGCGCTTGAACCTGCGTTGGGGCTATCCCTATGTATTCGAACAGTACCGTTTTCACCTGACGCTGAGCGGCCGGCTGGCGCCGGACAGCGCGGCGGGACGAGCGCTGGAGCAGGCGGCACGGCGGCAGTTCGCCGTTTTTTCCCACGCGCGGGTGGACGGCGTGGCGCTGTTCGCGGAGCCGGCGGCGGGCCAGGCCTTCCGCTATCTGGCGTACTGCGGTTTCGACGGGCAGGTGGCGCGCTATGAAGTCTGAGCCCGGAGTGCTGTGGTATGTGATCGGCCCGTCCGGCGCCGGCAAGGACAGCCTGCTCGCCTATGTGCGGGCGCGGTTGCCGGCCTCCGGGCGGCTGGTGTTCGCGCATCGCTACATTACCCGGCCGGCCGACGCCGGCGGCGAGAACCATGTGGCGCTGAGCCGGGAGGAGTTTGAACAGCGCGAACAGGGCGGCTGTTTCGCCTTGAGCTGGCGGCGGCATGACCTGGCCTATGGCCTGGGCGTGGAGGTGGCGCTGTGGCTGGAGCAGGGCCTGGACGTGGTGGTCAATGGCTCGCGTTCGGCGCTGCCGCTGGCGGCGCGGCGCTTTCCCGGCTTGCGCCCGGTGTGGATAGTCGCCAGCCCCGAGGTGCTGGCGGCGCGGCTGGCCGGCCGCGGCCGCGAATCGGCCGAGCGCATCGCCGCGCGGCTGGAAGAAGCGGCGGCGCTGCAAGCGCCGCCGGGCGCGGCGGTGTTGCGCAACGACGGCGAATTGGCCGAGGCCGGCGAGCGGCTGCTGCGGCTACTGACGGACAGTTTAAGTGAGAACTGTACTTAATGATGGGAAAACGGCGGCGGCGTCAGCGCCGCCGCTTGCTATAACCGGGGCAGTTCGCCGGCAGCGTCGCGGCGGACCGCGCACCGGTCCCGCCGCGGAACGCCTGGGCCGGCGCAGCCGCTCTAGCGCGTTCCGCCATTGGCTGGAGAATGGACATGGCTTTGCAATCAAGAAACTGGCATGCCTGGCTGAACGCGATGCCGGGCCACCCCAAGAGCTTGCACGTGCTGGGCGACGTGGTGGTGGCCAATCCCGGGGTGGACGCGGTGCTGACCATGCGCGAGCCGCAGGGCATCAACCCCGCCATCCTGATGCTGGACCTGCACCTGGTGCAGAAACCCGGCATGTGGCCGCAGGTGCTGGCGGTGGCGCACGCTCGTTACGACAGGGTATTGCCGCCGGGCGCGCCGCCGTACAAATCGGTGGAAGTGCTGCACAATAATGAGCGGGTGGCCTTTATCGAGCACATCCCGGAAATCGTGTAGCCACGGCTTGTTCCGGTGGCCTGGCAGGACCGCCGGGTGCTTAGAACCTGTTTACGATCTGCTGCGCGTCGGCGGGATGGATAGAAATGGGCGTTGAAACCAAGCTCAAAATGCTCATGTACCACTTGTACATTCCGCTTTTTCGCCCGTTTTCGCCTTGTCTCGCCTTAGCTCGCGAGATCGTAAACTGGTTCTTACAGAGTGATGGTTTCGCAGCCGCTGCGGCCGGACTTCTTGGCCCGATACATCGCCTGATCCGCCGCCTGCAGCAGGCTGTCCGCGCTGCTGGCGCCGCCGCCCAGCGCAATGCCGATGGAGATGCCCAGCTGACGCTGTTCTCCGACGATGTCGAACGGCTCCTGCATCGCCTCCAGGCATTTGGCGGCGACGATGCGCGCCACGTCCTCCGCATCCGCGCCCAGGTCGCCTATCAGCAATACGAACTCGTCACCGCCGATGCGCGCCAGCGTATCGGTCTGGCGCACGATGCCGCTCAGCCGCTGCGCCGCCTGCCACAACACCTTGTCGCCGGCCTTGTGGCCATAGTTGTCGTTGATCAGCTTGAAACCGTCCAGGTCCAGGAACAACAGGCCCAGCTTTCTCTCATTGCGCTGCGCGCGCGCCAGCGCCATGTTCAGGCGGTCCGACAGCAGCGCGCGGTTGGGCAAGCCGGTCAGCGCGTCGTGGTGGGCCATGCGCGCCAGCTCGGTCTGTTGCTGGTTGAGTTTGTTCAACAGCCGGTTGAAGGCGGCGATCAAATGGCCAACCTCGTCGTTGCGCGTTAGCGGCAGTGGCTCCAGCGGCAGCTCGCCGCGGGTCATGCGATCGGCGTGGCTGGCGGCGCGGAACAGCGGGCGGAACAGTAAATAGAGGCCGATGCCGGCCGCCACGCCGAAGATCAGGATGGCGATCACCGCGTTTTTCAGCAGAAAGGCTTGCGCCCTGCCCACGGTGGCGAAGGCCTCGCTGCTCGGCAGCCGCGCCACCACGAACCAGCCGGTGCTGGGCACCGAGGCGATGGCGGACACTTCCTCGCGTCCCTTGGCGTTGATGGTGATGCCCACGCCGCGGAAGCCGGCCATCGCCCGATCATGCAAGGGATTGATGCCCGCCGGCGGCGTGGGTTTGAGCACCATGTCCGGTTGCGAGGAGGCGACGAACAGCTTGTCCTGCGGCGAGATCAGCAAAAAGCCGCTATTCGGCCTGCCGATGTGGGAAGCCAGCAGCAAATCCATGAAGCCCGGCGCGGCCAGCGCGGTGATGCCGGCCAACGCGCCTTGCGGGCGGCCATCGCGCCACGGCAAGGCCGCGGCCATGGGCAGCACCGGTTTTTTGCTGGCGCGGCCGATGACGGGGCGGCCGATGACGATGCGGTCCAGCCTGGCCGGGGCGGACAGCGCGGCGCTGATATAGTCGCGGTCGGAAAAGTCGCTGCCGACACGGCCGGGCAAGGGCGGGTAATCGGCGATGGCGCGGCCCTCCTGCGTCACCACGAACAAGCCCTGAGAGAACGGGCACTGGAAATCGCAATGCAGGCGCAGCCAGGCCTGCAGCTCGGCCGGCCGTTGCAGCAGCGCGGCGGGCAGCGAGCTCGCCAGGCGCCGCAGCAGCGCCTGGCGCTGTTCTATCTTGAAGTCCACGTCGCGGGCGACATAGCTGGCCAGCGCCATCTGCTGATTCTGCACCACCGTGCTCAGATCTTCGCGCAGGAAATGGCTGAGCGCGTAGTAACGCGCCACCGCGCCCAGGGTCACGATGCACAGCGCCAGCAGCAGCAGGCGGGTCACGATGCTAGAGAAGATGCGGCGCAGATTCATGGTCGCAAAATATGGCAGTCATTAGCATAGTCTAGACAAGACTTTGCGTTTTGTATGTTGGACATGCGCCGCTGGCGATCAGCGCGGCAGCAGGCCGGCGCAGCACAAGGCCACCGCCGCGCGGGTGCGCGCGCCCAGATCGCTGTCCGGTAGCGGCGGGGTCAGGCCCAGCGCCATCTGGCGCAGCGGTTCGGCGATGGTCAGCGCCAGCAGCAGTTCGGCGGTCTGCATCGGGTCCGGGCAGCGGATCAGGCCGCGCGCGGCCTGTTGCTCCAGCCAGCCGGCCAGCAAGGCGGCGCAGCGCCGCACGCCGTGCTCGGCGTATTGTTCCAGCGCCCGCTCCTTGCCGGGAAAATCGCCCACCAATAAGCGGAACAGTCCCACCGCTTCGCGCGACAGCACCTTGGCCGCCACTGTGTTCAGCAAGGCTTCCAGCGCTTGCGGCAGATCGGCGGCGTCCGTCAGCGGCGCCTGCATCGGCGCGACGAAGTCATCGGTCCAGCCGTGGATCACCGCGCCCAGCAATTGCTCGCTGTTGTCGGCGAAACGGTACACCGTTTTCTTGGCCACGCCGGCCCGCTGCGCCACCGCCGCCATGGTGGCGGCCTGATAGCCCTGGTTCAGCAAGAGTTCAGTGGCGGCGTCCAGCACCTGTTGGCGCAATTCCTGTTCCGGCACGGCGGGGCGGCCGCGCGAGCGCGGCGCCTGGTCCTGGCTTGACATCTGAATGAGCTTTCCTTAATATGGAAACGCATAACGTTTCTTAATTTGTGGAGGCGCGTCGCCGCGCCATGGTCTTTACCTGTCCAAGGAGTGTACTGTGAATCAGACTACGGAAACACGCCCGCGCCATGCGGGCATTTACGATGAATTGCTGCAGCCGGGCCCGCTGGCCCTGGAAACCGGCGTGCGCCGGCTGGACGACGGCAGGCTGTTGGTGGCGGTGCGTACCGAGCTGCCCGGCTGCGCCGGCCGCATGTTCGACTGGTGGTTTAACTTCTTCGACACCACCCAGCATATCCGCTGGTGGCATCCGCACGATCATGTGCAATTGCACGGCTGGAGCGAGTCGCGCCGGCAGAGCGGCGGCTATGTCGGCGCCACGGTGCGTGCGGTGGAGGCCTTGGGCGAGATCCCGCCGGTGTCGGCGGTGCTGAAATTCCACCCGGCGGAAAGCTTTTTCGGCGCCGGCCTGCTCAAGGCGGCGCGCGCTTGCGGCGATGTTTCTGCCGCGGTGTGTGCGCGCATCGCCTTTGGCGACGAGCCGCGGCTCAGCGCCGATGGTGATCCGCTGGACGGGGAGATGGTGCATCTGACGCGCGACACCGCCCATGGCGCGGTGCTGCGCAGCCGCTTTCTGCTGGGCGCGGCCGATGGCTGCGGCGAAGCGGTGCCGGAACAACTGGGCCTGGAGCTGATGCGCCATTGCTACAACGAGTTCAGCTGCCTGGCGCGGCTCTTGCCATCGCTGTATTACGGCGAGCACGCCAACGGCGAGAAAGGACCGCTGGCCTGGTAGGCCGCTTGCCGGCGGCAGGACATCCAGCTGCGCAAGACAAGCTTCACCCGGCCGTCACCGCGCTGTCATCGACGCGTCGTAAGGTGGCGGCTGATTCACGGATGGTGTGCGGACCATAAGGTCTATACATCTAAACCCATTGGAGCGATGTCGATGAAACAGCAGATTGTCCTGGCCGCCGGCCTGGCCTTGTCCAGCCTGATGGCCCCGCTGGCGCAGGCCGCCACCACCCTGACCGTGTACACCGCGCTGGAAGCGGACCAGGTCAAGGAATACAAGGAGGCTTTCGAGAAGGCCAACCCGGACATCGAGATCCGCTTCGTGCGCGAATCCACCGGCATCATCACCGCCAAGCTGCTGTCCGAAAAAAACAATCCGCAGGCCGACGCGGTGTGGGGCCTGGCCGCCACCAGTCTGATGATCCTGGACCAGCAGGGCATGCTGCAGCCGTACGCGCCCAAGGGCGTGGAAAAGCTGAGCCCGGCCTTCGTGGACAAGGCCAAGCCGCCCAAGTGGACCGGCATGGACGTGTGGGCGGCCACCATCTGTTTCAACACCGTGGAAGCGGCCAAGAAGAACCTGCCCAAGCCCGAGAGCTGGGCGGATCTGACCAAGCCGGCCTATAAGGGCCAGATCGTGATGCCGCACCCGGCGTCCTCCGGCACCGGCTATCTGGACGTGTCCGCCTGGCTGCAGATGATGGGCGAGAAAAAAGGCTGGGATTATATGGACAAGCTGCACGCCAATATGGCCCAGTACGTCCACTCCGGCTCCAAGCCGTGCAAGATGGCCGCCGCCGGCGAGTACCCGATAGGCATCTCCTTCGAATACCGCGGCGCCCAACTGAAGGAAAAGGGCGCGCCGATAGACCTGATCTACCCGAAGGAAGGCCTGGGCTGGGACCTGGAGGCCACCGCCATCCTCAAGGGCAGCAAGAAGCTGGCTGCCGCGCAAAAGCTGGCGGACTTCTCGGTCAGCCTGCCGGCGATGCGCCTGTATGAAAAGAACTATGCGGTGCTGGCCATGCCCGGCGTGGCCAAGCCCAATCCCTTCATCCCCGCCGACTACGCCAAGCGCCTGAGCAAGAACAACTTCGCCTGGGCCGCCAAGCAGCGCGAGGCCATCCTGCAGGAATGGTCGCGCCGCTATGAAAGCAAGGCCGAACCCAAGAGCTGATCCGGCTTCCTCTGTCACGCCGCCCGTCCGCCGGGCGGCGTCGTCCCATTGCAAGACATCCTGGAGTTGCGCATGAAACCGGCCGATAGCCTCAGCGGCTTGTCCGAACACCTGTCCGTCCGCGGCCTCAGCCGCCGTTTTGGCGGCTTCACCGCGCTGGACGGCGTATCGCTGTCCATACGCAAGGGCGAATTCGTCTGCCTGCTGGGCCCGTCCGGCTGCGGCAAGACCACCTTGCTACGCCTGATCGCCGGGCTGGACCAGCCGGACGCCGGCAGCGTTCATCTGCTGGAGCGTGACATCACCCGCGAACCGCCGGCGCGCCGCGATTACGGCATCGTGTTCCAGAGCTATGCGCTGTTCCCCAATCTCAATGTCGCCGACAATATCGCCTACGGCCTCAAGCCGCGCGGCGGCGGCGCGCGCCACGCTCGCCGCGTGCGCGAACTCCTGGACCTGGTGGGCCTGCCCGGCGCCGAGGACAAATACCCGGCCCAGCTGTCCGGCGGCCAGCAGCAGCGGGTGGCGCTGGCGCGCGCGCTGGCCACCTCGCCCGGCCTGCTGCTGCTGGACGAACCGCTGTCCGCCTTGGACGCGCGGGTGCGCGACAAGCTGCGCGACGAACTCAAGGGCCTGCAAAAGCGCCTGGGCGTCACCACCTTGATGGTGACCCATGACCAGGCCGAGGCGCTGGCCATCGCCGACCGGGTGGTGGTGATGAACGCCGGCGGCATCGAGCAGATCGGCACGCCGGCCGAAATCTACCGCCGGCCGGCCAGCCGCTTCGTCGCCGAATTCGTCGGCGCCGCCAACTGGCTGCCGGCGCGGCGGCGGGACGCGCACAGCGCCGCCGTCGGCAATTGCCTGCTGCGGCTGGACGCGCCGCTGCCGCACAGCGAGGCGCTGACCCTGTTTCTGCGGCCGGAAGACATCATCGTCAAGGCGCGCTGGGACGGCGCGCCCAACACCTTGCTGGCGCGGGTGGACGACGTCAGCTTCGGCGGCGCGATGACCCGGCTGCGCCTGCAGCCGGAAGCCATGCCCGGCCTGGTGTTGCATGCCGAAATCTGCCCATCCATGCTGCAGCGCCAGCCGCTGGCGCCGGGCGAAGTGGTGCCGGTGGAACTGCCGTCCGCCTTGTTGCGGGCCTATGCCGGGGAGGGCGCATGCTGACCCGCGCCTTGAACGGATGGCGCGCCGCGCCGGCCGGCGCCGCCAATGGCGAACGGCGGCTGGCTTCCGCGCTGGTGTGGACGTTGGCGGCGCTGCTGGCGCTGGCCTTGGGCCTGCCGCTGCTGTTCATCTTCGGCAAATCGGTGTTGGACATGGACGACGGCTTCGTTGGCCTGGCCAACTTCGTCCAGGTGCTGGACAGCCCCGGCCTGATGCGCGCCGCCCGCCACAGCCTGTGGCTGGCGCTGACCGTCACCGCGCTGGTGCTGCCGCTGGCTTTCGCCTTCGCCTGGGGGCTGAGCCGCAGCCGCGTTTGGGGCGGCGGGGTGTTCCGCCAGATCGCCCTGTCGCCGCTGTTGGCACCGTCGCTGATGCCGGCCATCTCGCTGGTGTATTTGTTCGGCAACCAGGGCCTGCTCAAATCCTGGCTGGCCGGCGCCAGCATTTACGGCTTCTGGGGCATGGTGCTGGGCGAAGCCTTCTACACCTTTCCGCACGCGCTGCTGATCCTGCTGACCGCGCTGTCGGCATCGGACGCGCGCTTGTACGAGGCCGGCCGCGCGCTGGGCGCCGGCGCGCTGCGCCGCTTCCTCACCATTACCCTGCCGGGCGCGCGTTATGGGCTGGTGTCGGCGGGCCTGGTGGTGTTCACCCTGGTGATCACCGACTTCGGCGTGCCCAAGGTGGTGGGCGGCGACTACAATGTGCTGGCGGTGGAAGCCTTCAAGCAAGTGGTGGGGCAGCAGAACTTCCCGCGCGGCGCGGTGGTGGGCCTGATGCTGCTGCTGCCGGCGGTGTTTTCCTTCTTCATCGAACGGCGCATGGCGCGCCGCCAGCAGGCGGCGCTGAGCGCGCGCGCGGTGCCGTTTTCGCCGGGCCGCGGCTTATGGCGCGACCTGGCCGCCTGGCTGCTGCTGGCGGTGATCTCGCTGCCGCTGCTGGCCTTGCTCGGCGTCGGCATCGTCGCCTCCTTCATCAAATACTGGCCCTACGATTTGAGCCTGACGCTGGCGCACTACCAGTTCGACAGCGTAGACGGCGGCGGCTGGAGCGCCTATTTCAACAGCTTGAAGCTGGCCGCCATCACCGCCGGCATCGGCAGCCTGCTGGTGTTCGCCGGCGCCTACGCCTGCGAGAAGCTGCCGGCGGCGCCGCTGGGCCGCGCGCTGTTGCGCTTCTTCGCCATGCTGCCGATGGCGGTGCCCGGCCTGGTGCTGGGCCTGGGTTATGTGTTCTTCTTCAATCATCCGGCCAATCCGTTGCATGTGCTCTACGGCGGCATGACGCTAATGGCGGCCTGCACCATCGCCCACTTCTACACCACCGCCCACCTGACCATGAGCACCGCGCTCAAGCAGCTGGACGGCGAATTCGAAGCGGTGGCCGCCTCGCTCAAAGTGCCGTTCTGGGTGACGCTGCGGCGGGTGACGCTGCCGGTGTGCCTGCCGGCGCTGCTGGACGTGATGCGCTATCTATTCGTGTCGGCGATGACCACGTTGTCGGCGCTGATCTTCATCGCCAGCCCGGACAACAGCCTGGCCGCGGTGGCCATCGTCACCATGGACGATGCCGGCGACACCGCGGCGGCGGCGGCGATGGCCAGCTTGATCGCCTTGAGCTCGGCCGCGGTGTCGCTGCTGTTGCTGGGGCTGGAACGAGTGCTGGGCCGGCGCGGCCAGCGCTGGCGCGGCCGCGCTTGACGGCACTGGGCTTTGGCGTGACGATGTCATTTCATTTTCCGCCAGAGCGAGGAGACGCCGCATGGGATGTCCGCAAGTATGCATGGGCGCGATGCTGCAATGCAGTTTCGGCGTCGCCCCCAGCAGCCTGGTGGTGTTGCCGGTTAATCGAGTGATGGCCGGCGGCGTGCCGGCGGCCAATATCATGGACCACGTGCCCATGCTCAACATCATGCCCTTCGGCATGTGCCAAAGCCCGGCCAACCCTATGGTGGCGGCCGCCACCGCCGCCGCGATGGGCGTGCTGACGCCCATGCCCTGCATCCCGGTCACCGCCGCGCCATGGACCCCGGGCGCGCCCACGGTGCTGATCGCCAATATGCCGGCGCTGGACAGCAACAGCATGCTGATGTGCAACTGGGGCGGGGTGATCAAGATCAACGCGCCCGGCCAGTTCACGGTGATGATTCCCTGAGAGCCTGTTCAAAGCCCGCTGCGCTTCGTGAGATTCGATACGGTAAGCTCCGCTTCGGAATGCTTATGTACCACTTGCAGATTCCGCTTCTTCAGCCGCAAGGCCTTGTCTTGTTCTTGCTCATGGTCGTGCGCGTCGGCGCCGACAGCTGACGCTTGTGCATCAGCCCATAGGCCAGGGCCGGCGCGGGCCGCGGCTTGATTGAAATCAAACGTTCAATTCAATTGGAATATTAATTTATTGGCTTCTTGCCGATTGGCATGAATCAACCTTCTCAAGCAAGGAGCCATCATGACCTTATCCCATCGTCTCGCCATCGCCGCGCTCAGCCTGGCCGCCGCATCCGCCTTTGCCGTCACCATCACTCCGCCCGGACCCGGCGGCGCGCCTATGCCGTTTTCCGCGGTGGGGCCGGCCAAGGTGGGTAAGTTCGGCATCGATCTGGACTGCAAGGCGGTGTTCAGCGGCACCGTGGACGGCTATGGCAATGTCGCCATCACCAGTGCCTCCTTCAGCGGCGGCGCGCTGTGCAAGCTGATCAAGCCCAGCGCCTCGGTCACCTCGCCGTGGACCGGCCATGTGGATACCGCCACCCAGTTGACGCTGGATAATGTGGCGGTGAACGTCAAATCGCCGATCGCCGGCGGCTTGTGCGGGCCCAGCAAGATTGTCGGCAGCGTCGCCGACAATGGCAGTGAAACCGTGATCGGCCTGGACGCGGCGCAGTTGTCCGGCGGTTGTACCATCAGCGCGACGCTGAGTACTACGCCGTATATGCGGGTCACGCCTTAGACCCGCTAACAAAACCCCTGATCCTGCGTTGCGCCTCCTTGTCGTACTACTTGTACTGCCTGCGTCGGCGCGCCTTGGCTCAGGTGCGCTGCGCGGTTTTGTTAGCGGCTCTTAGAACCTGTTTACGATCTGCTGCGCGTCGTGAAACGTGACACGGTGAGTACTGCTTCGAAATGCTCATGTACCTCGCGTACATTCCGCTTTCGCAGCGGTTTTCGCCTTGTCATGCCCTAGTGTGCAGGACTTTGAATAGACTCTCCGTTACCGGAAAACCCCTGTGCATCGCAAGACGGCGTCAGGGGTTTTGTCCGTGGCGTTTGTCCAAACAGAAGCCCGGGCGCTCTCAACGGGCCGGCGCCTGGAGAAAGCGCTCGACGATGCGTTCGGTTTCGCCGGACTGCTTCATCGCCTGCAAGGTGGCCGTCAGTCTGCCGGCCAGCGAGGCCGGGTCCAGCCGCAGCGGGTAGTTGTCCGGGCTTAAGGGCTGGTCGGCGCGGTAATCCGGATTGGGCTGCGCGCGGTAAAAGCGGGAGTGTTTGGAAAAGCCCATATGCATGGCTTGCCAGGGCTCCAGCGACGGGTGCAGCGTCAGCCCGGTGGGCCGCAGCCGCTCCCAGTAGAAACGCAGCGTGAGTTCGTCGTAGATGTAGAAATCTCCCTTGCCGGCGCTGATCAGGCGGAAGGCGCGTTCCACATCCAATTCGGGCACTTGCAGTACCTTGATGCGCGCTTGCCACGACAGGGGAATCAGGTCCGGGTTGCCCAGGTTGCGCAGTTCCACGCCATTGCCCAGATCGGCGTAGCCGCGTACGGCGGGGTGGCTGGCGCGGGTAATGACGACATGGCGCTCGCGCAGGCCGTTGGGCAGGAATAGGGCGATGGGCTCGCGCTCCGCGTTGTAGGTGTAGCCGGGATAGAAGTCCACCTCGCCCTGCGCCAGTGCTTGCAGCACGCGCTTCTTTGGCAGGCGCACCACTTTCAGCGTGCAGCCGATTCTTTGGCAGGCGCGGCTGTACAGGGTTTTATAGATGCCTTCGTCGTTGTCGTCGTCGATATAGGGACGCCGTTCATTGGTGCGGTAGCCCATCACCAGTTCTGGATCTTGCGCCAGGGCCAGGCGGGCCTGGGCCGCGATGACGGCGATGATGATGCAAAGCGCGAGACGCATGCCGGTCCCTCCTGTATTCCGTCTTCAGCTTATGTCATTCTTTCCGCCGGCGCGCGGCGGCGGCAAATGCATGATAGAAATTGATAGGTTTCCGCAAAATTCATCGCTTTTTTAAATGCATGTCCGCTTGCACAATGCCAAGCACGGCCATGTGGCTGGAAACCGGCCTTGGAGACACGGCGATGAGCACTAGACGACAATTCCTGGGCGCAAGCCTGTTGACGGCGGGCGGCATGATGGCCGCCCGCGCTTGGAGCGCGGAGCCGAGCGCGGCCGGCTATCGCATGCCGGACGAGGGCGAAGGCCACGCCGCCACCTGGATGGCCTTCGGTCCCAGCCTGGAGGTGTGGGGCACGAGCTTGCTGCCGGTGGTACGGCGGGATTTGGCGCGAGTGGCCCAGGCCATCGCCGCCCACGAGCCGGTGCGCATGCTGACGCGGGCCGAGGACATGGCGCTGGCGGCCAAGCTGTGCGGACCCAAGGTGGAACTGGTGGAGCAGCCGCTGGACGATCTGTGGATACGCGACAGCGGCCCGATCTTCGTCAAGGGCAAGGACGGGGCGGCGGCGGTGGATTTCAACTTCAACGGCTGGGGCGGCAAGCAGGCGCACCGTAGGGACGCCAAGGTGGCCGCCGCGGTGGCGACCAAGGCCGGCGTGCCCGTCGTGTCTACCCGCTTGGTGCTGGAAGGAGGCGGCATCGAGGTGGATGGCGAAGGCAGCGCCATCATCACCGAAAGCTGCGTGCTCAACGCCAACCGCAATCCCGGCTGGAGCAAGGCGCAGTGCGAGCGCGAGCTGCGCCGCTTGCTGGGCGTGGAAAAAGTGATCTGGCTGCCCGGCATCGCCGGCCGCGACATCACTGACGGCCACACCGATTTCTACGCCCGTTTCGTCCGCCCCGGCGTGGTGGTGGCCGGGCTGGACACGGACCCGCAGTCCTACGATTACGCGGTCACCCGCCATCACCTGAGCCTGCTGCGCCAGGCGCGCGACGCGCGCGGCCGCAAGCTGGAGGTGGTGGTGTTGCCGGGGCCGGAGCGGGTACGGCCGGAGTACGAAGGCCACGAGATGGCCGCCGGCTATATCAATTTCTATGTCTGCAACGGCGCGGTGATCGCGCCGGAGTTCGGCGACGCCAAGGCCGACCGCAACGCGCGCGCGGCGCTGCGCGAGCTGTTTCCGCAGCGGGAGGTGGTGCAGCTGAATATAGACGGCATCGCCGCCGGCGGCGGCGGCATCCACTGCGCGACACAGCAGCAGCCGGCTTGAATCGGTGTGGAGGCCGGCCCCGCGGGGTCGGCTTTTTCACGCGCTCAAGACAGCGCGCCTTTCTGGCGCAGCACTTGTTCCAGCGCGGCGAAGCAGGTGGCGTCGATGGCGCTGCCCAGGTGCCGGCGCATGATGTCCAGGGTTTGCGGCGCCGGGGTGGCCGGGTGGTAGGGGCGTTCCGCGTTGATGGCGTCGAAGATGTCCGCGGCGGTGATGATGCGGGTTTCCAGCGCGATGGCGTCGCCGGACAGGCCGCGCGGGTAGCCGCCGCCGTCCGGGCGCTCGTGGTGGGCGCCGGCCACCCAGGCTAGTTCGGCGAAGTGTTCGATGCGGCCCAGAATGGCCTCGGTGTAGCCGGCGTGGCGTTTGACCGCCTCCCATTCATCCGCCTCCAGCTTGCCGGGCTTGTCCAGTATGGTGTTGCTGACCCCCAGCTTGCCCACGTCGTGCAGAAGCGCGCCGCGTTTCAGCCAGCGCCGTCGCTCCAGGCCCAGTTCCAGCTCCGCGGCGATCTGGTCGGCGTAATGGCCCACTCTTTGGCTGTGGCCGGCGGTGAACGGGCTTTTGGAATCCACCACCTGGCCGAAGCCTTCGGCGATTTCATCCAGATAGTCCTCGTCCAGCGGCACCGCGCATTGGGCCGGCTCCAGCCTCAGCACCGCCTGGTCGATGTCGTCGGCCTCCAACTGCCGCCAGAAGTCCGACCGGGCGCCCACGCGGCGGAAGGCGGCCACCAGTTCCGGATCGAACCAGCCGCCGGCGCGGCGCAGCGCCTGCTCCAGCACCGCCTGGCGGCCGTGGGTGATGTGGAACACGTCTATCACCTGGGCCAGCAGCGCGATGCGCGAATTCAGCGGAATGGCGTCGCCGCGCAGCCCCAGCGGCCAGCCGGAGCCGTCCCAGTGCTCGTCCAGAGATTGAATGCCGCGCGCCACGTTTTCATTGAAGCGCAGCTGGCGGGCGATGTCGGCGCCGCGGTGGCAGCGGGTGTTGATCAGTTCACTCGCCATCGCCCGGCCGTGGCGCAGCACTTTGAGGATGGAGGCCGCGCGCCGCGCCCAGCCCTCGCTGTGGGTGCCGGTGTTCTTGAGCACGAAGCCCAGCAGCTGCGGCAGGCCGGCGCCCACATGCTTGAAGTCTTGCTTGAAGCTGCGATCGTCGGTCTGGTACAGCGCGCAGATCCGCGCCGCGTTGCTGCTGCAGCCCAGGTCCTTGAGCAGGATGGCGTAGTACAAATCCCATAGCCGTTGCGGCGGCAGGCCTATGCATTGGCCGATATGCATGCCTATCCAGCAGCTGCGGATGCCATGGCCCTCGGGTTGGCCTTCGGTGATGTCCAGCGCGTAGCTCAGCGAGCTGATCAGTTCGGACAGCTTCAGGGTGGCGGCCATGAGCGCTCCACGGAATTGAGGCGGGCAGAGAGGCAACGGCAATCTACTTGGCGCCGCTCACTCAATCTCGCAGAGAGCCAGAGACAAGGCGCGCAGACGCGGGCCGCGCATCAACGGCGAGTCGTCGCGGCGCGGTCTCTTTAGTGAGCGGCTCCACCTTCTTTATCCTCGGCGGAACGCGCTTTTTCAATCCCGTCGCGCGCGTTCGTGGCTCAGCCGCGCGATGACGTCCACCAGCCGCGTTTCGATGTCCTGGTCCAGCGGCAAGCGCTCGCTGGCCAGTTCCGCCAGCCGCGGATGGGCGCCCACCTGCACCGAGTGGCCGGCGTCCAGGAACATGCTGACATCGTTGCTATCGTTGCCGAAGCAGATCAGCTCCTCGGCGGCGATGCCGCATTGGCGCAGCGCGGCCATCTTGCTGACGCCGGCGGCGGTGATGTCGAAGATCTGCTCATCGGAATGGTGGTGCAGTTCCACGCCGGCGTGGGCGTCCAGCTCCTGGCGCAGGCCGTGGACGTCGGCGCAGGCGGTGATCAGCAGCTTGGTTGGTTGGTGGATGTCTTCGGCGCCGACATGGCTGGCCAGTTTGCCGGGGTCCACCTTGTTGAGGAAGGGGTGGCTGGCATCGCCGCTGTAGTGGTAGTTCCAGCTCAGGTCCACCAGGTAGGACGCGGCGAAGCGTTGTGCCAACTGGGTGATGTCGGCGAACACCGGGTCCGGGATGGGGTTCAGCCGGTGCAGCTGGCCTTGCCGGTGGCTCATCGCGCCGTTGGCGCCGATGATCAGCGCGTCGTGGAAGCGGGCATCAAGCAAGGGCAGGATGTCGCGGTAGGGGCGGGCGGAAGCGAAGCCCAGCTGGTGGCCGTGCTGGCGCAGGCTGTCCAGCGCGTCCTGGATGGCCGGGCTGATGGTTCTGCCATTGAAGCAAATGGTGCCGTCGATATCGAAGATGAAGTGCATGGAGTCTCGCTGCGGGGAGGTGGCGGCGGCGGGTTTTTGGCGCCGTTTTATGATGTTTGTATTCTAACTGTCTTGCCTGCTCGGGTGAAGCCGCCGCGACAAACTGGCGGGCCGCGGGCTTGTGAATGCCGGCAGTTGTCCGCATTGTCTGTAGGTGATCCCATGAAACCCGGAGTATGCCGCGCATGAGCCAAAACGTTTGTCTGGAGCCATTGACCCCCGCCGATTTTCCCGTGCTGGCCGAGTTGGCCGGCGAGATCTGGCATCAGCATTTCATCAGCATGATCAGCCGCGAGCAGATCGAATACATGCTGGCCGGCCGTTATGTCCCGGAAAAGCTGTCCGCTTATCTGGACGCGCCGGACCGCTGGTTCGGGCTATTGAAGCTGGATGGCCGGGCGGTGGGCTATTGCAGTTACGCGCTGACGGCGACGCCGGGGGAGATGAAGCTGGAGCAGCTGTATCTATTGGAGGAGACGCGTGGCCGCGGCCTGGGCGCTTATATGCTGGACGCGGCGGAAGACGCGGCGCGCCGGCACGGCTGTCATACCTTGGTGCTGACGGTGAACAAGTACAATGCCGGCGCTATCGCGGTGTACAAGCAGCGTGGTTTTACCTTGCGGGAGGAGGCGGTGTTCGACATCGGCAACGGCTTTGTAATGGACGATTATGTGATGGCGAAGCGCTTGGCTTGAGTCGCCAGCGTTCGTCGCGAACGCGGATCGGAAAACAGCGCAAGGCGATGGGCCTTGCGCTGTTTGCGTTTCAGCGCCTAGGCGCGGAGGACGCGGTGACGGTTAGTTCTAGGACGCGGTGGCCTTGGCGCGGGCTTCGTCCCGCCACATCGCGTCCAGGTAGTTGTGGTATTCGTCGGCGATCCAGCTGGCCGCTTGGCACAAGCCTTTCAGCTGTTCCAAGTCCGGCTGCGGCGCGGCGATCTGCTGGCGCATGCTGGCGAGCAGCGGGCGCAACAGATTCAGCGCTTCCAGGCCGTTGGCCAGCGCGTCCGCGGTTTCGAGTTTGGAGATGGAAGGCGTGGGGATGGGATGTTTATCCATGATGAACTCCTGGCATGGCATTCCTCGTCCGCATTGGCGGGATGGGGAATATGACTGAGAAGCCGCGACTGACGAGCGCGGGTTCCGCCTGACAGGTGTGTTCAGCACCAAGGCCGGAATGTAGCAGTGGAGCAAGGGGCGGGTCAACGCTGCAAGAACCTGTTCACGATCTTTCCTGCAGATTGCTCTAAAGCATTGAATCCGCTTTGCGGATAATGATTTAGGGCCGGTTCCGCCCGGCAAACGGAAAGGGAGATTTGCGCGGCCAAATCTCCCTTTACCCTAAAGGCCGCCCTGCAAGCCTGGCCTCCGGCTTCCCGTCGGGGCCCGTCAGGCCCGAGGCGCGGCTGAACTCGCGATTTGCTAACGTCAAATCGCTCAAACAAAGCAGCCGCTTAAGACCTCGGGCCTGCCACCCGACGGCAGGCTTGAAGGGAGTGGGGGCACATCGGGTACGCGGTTTCCTGTGCACCTAAATCAGCAATTCAACACACTGAAAAAAGATCGTGAACAGGCTCTAGGGCATAAGCGTGCAGAATCGCTAGGTTGGTTTCATGGTTGCAGGCCGGAGCCGTTGAATTTGAGCCCAAGAGGGGTAGCGGGGTGGACATGGATGCGAAACAAGGGCAAGCCGCCAGGCTTGCCCTTGTTGCGTCAGGGTGTACTTAGGTGCCGCAGAAGGTCCGATACCCTTGTGCCACTTCCGGCGCGGCCGGCAGCGTGTAGCGCTCCAGGCCGGCGCGTTCGGTGTAGGGCTGGCGCAATACGTCCAGCAACGCCAGTGTCGGGCCCATGTCGCCGTGGTCGCTGGCGGCGGCCAGCGCTTCTTCCACCAGGTGGTTGCGCGGGATGTAGAGCGGGTTGGCCTGGCGCAGCGCGGCGGCGCGTTCGGCGGCGGTTTGCGGTTCGGCGTCCAGCCGCTGGCGCCAGCGCGCCAGCCACGGCGCGGCGGCGGCCGGGTCGTTGAAGAGTTGAGTCAGTGTTTGGTCTTGGCCTTCGGCGGCGTCGGCCAGCCGGCGCCAGGCCAGGGTGTGGTCTGCGTCCTGGCGCGCCAGCAGCGCCAGCCAGTCTTCGGCCAGTTCCTGGTCGATGTCCTGCGCCTGGCTCAGGCCCAGCTTGCGGCGCGCCTGTTGCAGCCAATGCGCCTGGTAGCGTTCGGCGAAGTCTTCGATGACGGCGGTGGCCGCCGGCACCGCGTTCTTGGGCTCGTCCGGGTCCAGCAGCGGCAGCAGGGTTTCCGCCAGCCGGGCCAGGTTCCATTGGGCGATGGCCGGCTGGTTGCCGTAGGCGTAGCGGCCGCCGCTGTCGATGGAGCTGAACACGGTGGACGGATGATGGACGTCCATGAAGGCGCAGGGGCCGTAGTCTATGGTTTCGCCGCTGAGCGCCATATTGTCGGTGTTCATCACGCCGTGGATGAAGCCGGCGTGCATCCAGCGGGCGATCAGTTCCGCCTGGCGTTCCGCCACCGCTTGCAGCAGCGCCAGATAGGGTTGTTCGGCGCCGGCCAGTTCGGGGTAGTGGCGCGCCAGGGTGTAGTCGGCCAGCCGGCGCAGCATGTCGCGCTCGCCGCGGAGGGCGAAGTACTGGAAGGTGCCGACGCGCAGATGGCTGGTGGCGACGCGGGTCAGCACCGCGCCGGGCAGCGCTTGTTCGCGGTAGACGGTTTCGCCGGTGGCGGTCACGGCCAGCGCGCGGGTGCTGGGGATGGCGAGCGCGTGCATGGCTTCGCCTATGATCAGTTCGCGCAGCATCGGCCCCACCGCGGCCTTGCCGTCGCCGCGGCGCGAGAACGGAGTGCGGCCGCTGCCCTTGAAGGCGATGTCGCGGCGCTGGCCGTTGCGGTCGATGACTTCACCCAGCAGCAGCGCGCGGCCGTCGCCCAGCGACGGCGACAGGCCGCCGAACTGGTGGCCGGCATAGGCTTGGGCCACGGGCTTGGCGCCGTCCGGCAAGGCGGCGCCGGAGAAGGCGGCGGCCAGCTCGGCGGCGTCGGCTTGGCCGCTGTCCAGGCCCAGCTCTTGCGCCAGTTCGGCGTTCCAGTACAGCAGGGCTGGCGCGGGCGGGCGTTCGGGCTGCACCGGCGCGCAGGCGTCGGGCAGGTCGCGGGCGTAGCTGTGGTCGAAGTCGATGTGGATCATGGCGGGCTCGCTGGGCGGGGGTATTGGATTGAGACGCCGGTGGCGCGGCAAAGTGCCCGGCCGCCGGCCGGCAAAAAGCCGCCCGTGGGCGGCTGGATTCAACGACTGCGGCCCTTGCCGGCCGGCTTGCTGACGGGTTTGCTGCCCGGTTTGTTCGCGGGCTTGCCGCGTCCGGCCGGCGCTTGGCCGGCGCCGGGCTTGGCCATGGCTTTGGCCTGCGAGGGCTTGCCGCGCTGTCCGTGGCTGGCGGGGGCGGCGGCGCGCTGGCCTGGGGCCTTGTTGCGCGACAGCGGCGCGCCCATGCGGTGGCGCACGGCGGCGGCCTTGTCGCCCGGCGGCGTCGGCGGAATCAGGCAGTGCTTGCTGTGGCCGATCAGGTCGCTGCGGCCCATCTGGATCAGCGCGTCGTGGAGGATCTGCCAGTTGTCCGGGTGGTGGTAGCGCAGGAAGGCCTTGTGCAGCTTGCGGCGGTAGCCGTCGCGCACCACGTCCACTTTTTCCGAGCTGCGCGACAGGCGCTTGAGCGGATTGCGGCGGGTGTGCCACATGGTGGTGGCCATCGCCATCGGCGTGGGGGTGAAGGTTTGAACCTGATCCAGGCGGAAGTTGTTCTTCTTCAGCCACAGCGCCAGGTTCATCATGTCTTCGTCGCTGGTGCCGGGGTGGGCGGCGATGAAGTAGGGGATCAGATACTGTTCCTTGCCGGCCTGGCGGCTGAAGCGTTCGAACAGTTCCTTGAACTTGTCGTATGCGCCCATGCCCGGCTTCATCATCATGGACAGCGGGCCGTCCTCGGTGTGTTCCGGGGCGATCTTCAGATAGCCGCCCACGTGGTGTTGCACCAGTTCCTTGATGTATTCGGGCGAGCGCACGGCCAAGTCGTAGCGCAGGCCGGACTGGATGTTGATCTTCTTCACGCCCGGCAGCGCGCGCGCCTTGCGGTAAAGCTGGATCAGGTGGCTGTGGTCGGTGTTCAGGTTTTCGCAGATGTCCGGGAACACGCAGGACAGCTTCCTACAGGAGCGCTCGATCTTCGGGTCCTTGCAGGAGAGGCGGTACATATTCGCGGTCGGGCCGCCCAGGTCCGAGATATGGCCGGTGAAGCCCGGGGTCTTGTCGCGGATTTCCTCGATTTCCTTGAGGATGGATTCCTCGGAACGGCTCTGGATGATGCGGCCTTCGTGCTCGGTGATGGAGCAGAAGGTACAGCCGCCGAAACAGCCGCGCATGATGTTGACCGAGTACTTGATCATTTCCCAGGCCGGGATATTGGCGTCGCCGTAGCTGGGGTGCGGGTTGCGGGCGTAGGGCAGGCCGTAGACGTGGTCCATCTCTTCGGTGGAGAGCGGAATCGGCGGCGGGGTCAGCCACACGTCGCGCTCGCCGTGCATCTGCACCAGCGCGCGGGCGTTGCCGGGGTTGGATTCCAGGTGCAGGGTGCGGCTGGCGTGGGCGTACAGCACCGGGTCGTGGGCCACGGCCTCGTAGGCCGGGATGCGGATCACGGTCTTGGCGCGTTCGGCGCGGCGCTTGGCCAGGCGTTCTTCGCGGGATTCGATGCGGATCACCTGCGGCTTGGACGGGTCCTGGTCCTTGGTGGCTTCGGCCGCCTGTTCCGGGATTTCCTGGTAGGGGTTGAGGTGGGCGTCCACCTTGCCCGGCAGGTCCACCACGCTGGAATCCATTTCCTGCCATTCTTCGTCCGGGCGCCAGCCGTGCGGCACGATGAAGGCGGTGCCGCGCACGTCGCGGATCTCGCTGAGCTTTTCGCCCCTGGCGGCGCGGTGCGCCACTTCCACCAGCGCGCGTTCGGCGTTGCCGTACAGCAGCAGGTCGGCCTTGGAGTTGATCAGCACCGACGGCCGCACTTTCTCGCTCCAGTAGTCGTAGTGGGCGATGCGGCGCAGGCTGGCTTCGATGCTGCCCACCATCACGCCCACGCCGGGATAGGCTTCGCGGCAGCGCTGGGCGTAGACGGTGACGGCGCGGTCCGGGCGCTTGTTGGCCGCGGCGTGCGGGGTGTAGGCGTCGTCCGAGCGCGGGCGGCGGTCCGCGGTGTAGCGGTTGATCATCGAGTCCATATTGCCGGCGGTGACGCCGAAGAACAGGTTGGGCTTGCCCAGTTCGCGGAAGGCGTCCGCCGAGTGCCAATCCGGCTGGGCGATGATGCCCACGCGGAAGCCCTGATCTTCCAGCAGCCGGCCCACCAGCGCCATGCCGAAGCTGGGGTGGTCGATATAGCCGTCGCCGGTGATCAGGATGATGTCACAGGAGTCCCAGCCCAGCTGGTCCATCTCGGCGCGGGTCATCGGCAGGAACGGGGCGGCGCCGAAGCGGCTGGCCCAGTACTTGCGGTAGGAGGTGATCGGTTTGGCGGCGTGTGCGGTCGTCATGCTGGCTATGGACTGAAGTTCGAGCAACCCGACATTATGCCATAGTTGCGGCTTGCTTGTGGAATAAGCGCTTGTTTTTTATTGGGAATTGCCTGGGTTTGGAGTAGGGTTTTGCCGGGCGGCCGGATTTTTCCGTCAAATCAAGGCGCTGCGCCGCCTGTCCACAGGGACTGGCCGGACGCCGCTGGCATGACTTTGCCGCGCCGCGGGCGTATGCTGGCCGCCCATTTCGCTGCCGCGGTCGTGGCCGGCGAGGGCGGCGGCGCTGGGCGCCGCTGGAGGTGGGCGGCTATAAAGTCTATTCAAAGTCTTGTTTCGTCGGTGTCCGTCGCTTGTGCGGATGCCGGGCGTGGAAAAGATTTTGAACAGGTTCTCATGGCTGTGCCGGCGTGGGCCGGCGAGCTTTGCAGCCGCTTCTTGTGATCCATTGTTGGAGCGGGGAGCCGATTATGGCGAGCCAGATCGTATGGGTGGAGGATGCGGCGCAAGGCCGCTATGTGGATGAGCTGGAGCAGGGCAAGGTCTTGTATCTGCCCAGTTTCGATTTCAGGCTGCTGGACGAGGAGCGGGGTTTGTTGGACCCGGTCATCGCCGATCCCAAGCGCAAGAACATCAGCCTGGAGCCGGACAACGGCGCGCTGCACGGGGTGGTGGGCGGCGCGGAGCGGGAGGCCGCGGTGCGCGGCTTGATCGCGCGCTATCAGCGGGCCGCCGCCGATCTGGCCGCGCGGTTGCTGCCGGAGTACCAGGGCCGGCTGCGCGCGGCGCCCACCAGCCTGCGGCTGTTGCGGGTGGAGGGACGCCGGACTTCCTGGCGCAAGGACGACAGCCGCTTGCACGTGGACGCGTTTCCATCGCGTCCCAATTACGGCGAGCGTATTCTGCGGGTGTTCTGCAATATCAACCCCGATGGCGAGCCCAGGGTGTGGCGGGTGGGCGAGCCCTTCGCCGACATGGCGCGGCGCATGCTGCCGAGGGTGCCGCGGCAGTGGCCGGGCTCGGCGGCCTTGCTGGCGGCCTTGAAAATCACCAAGCGCAAGCGCAGCGCTTACGATCACATCATGCTGCATCTGCACGACGCGATGAAGGCGGATCTGGAGTACCAGGGCCAATGTCCGCAGGAAACCATGCCGTTTCCACCCGGCTGCGCCTGGGTGTGCTTTTCCGACCACGCGTCGCACGCGGTGATGTCCGGCCAGTTCATGCTGGAGCAGACCTTCTGGCTGCCGGCGGCGGCGATGAGCGATTCGAAACGCTCCCCGCTGAGTTTGTTGGAAGGCATGATCGGCAAGTCACTGGTTTGAGGATGAAAATGGTGTTTAGGTGGCTGAAAGAATGGCTGAGTGGGTGTGCGGTGCCTGTATCCGAAATATCCACCAAACTGTCAATGAATCCGAAAGGGTTCAGCGAGGAGCTGCTGCGTTGTTTGGGGGAGGCTGCTGATGATCACGTTTGGGACAACCGTGATGAAGTGATGGCCAGTCGGGAGTGCATCTGTACCGCGTGCTACTTCCGCTTCCCTCCCTCTGCTGTGCTGAGATGGCAGGATGATGGCCGTTCTGCGATCTGCCCGAATCCGGACTGCGGTTTTGGTGGGTCGGTATTGGGAGATGCATCCGGTTTGAACCTGGACGACTACGATTATTCAATGTTTGCCGATAGGCGGAATTGACGCGTTGCCAGGTAGCAAAAACGTTGGCGTGCGGGGTCTCAAGTATTGGGCAAAAATCGGTTACAATCTTCGATTAGTCATAAATCGCACGGCACAAAACGAATGAGCACGGAAAACAACGCGCCGGTTGTCAGCAATTTCATCCGCAACATCATTGACGAGGATCTGGCTTCCGGCAAGCACAGCAGCATCGTCACCCGCTTCCCGCCGGAGCCCAACGGCTTCGCCCACATCGGCCACGCCAAGGCCATCTGCTTGAACTTCGGCCTGGCCGAGGACTACCAGGGCAAGTGCAATCTGCGCATGGACGACACCAACCCGGAGAAAGAGTCGCCGGAGTATGTGCAGTCCTTCATCGACGACATCAGTTGGATGGGCTTCAAGTGGGATGGCGACGTGCGCTTCGCCTCCGACTATTTCGACCGCCTGTACGGTTACGCGGTGGAGCTGATCCAGGCCGGCAAGGCCTATGTGGACGATCTGTCCGCCGAGGAAATGCGCCAGTACCGCGGCAGCCTGACCGAGCCGGGCAAGAACAGCCCCTACCGCGAGCGTAGCGTGGAGGAGAACCTGGACCTGTTCGCGCGCATGAAGAACGGCGAGTTCGCGGACGGCAGCAAGACGCTGCGCCTGAAGATAGACATGTCTTCCGGCAACATCAATCTGCGCGATCCGGCCATCTACCGCATCCGCCGCGCTCACCATCACCGTACCGGCGACAAGTGGTGCATCTACCCGATGTACGACTACACCCATTGCATTTCCGACGCCATCGAGGGCATCACCCACTCGCTGTGCACGCTGGAATTCGAAGATCACCGCCCGCTGTATGACTGGGTGCTGGACAATATCAGCATCGGCTGCCACCCGCGCCAGTATGAGTCCTCGCGTCTGGAGCTGCTGTACACGCTGACTTCCAAGCGCAAGCTGCTGGCGCTGGTGAACGAAGGCGCGGTGAGCGGCTGGGACGATCCGCGCATGCCCACCGTTGCCGGCATGCGTCGCCGCGGCTACAGCCCGGCCGGCATCAAGCTGTTCGCTCAGCGCATCGGCGTGTCCAAGAGCGAGAACATCATCGACATGGCCATCCTGGAAGGCGCGGTGCGCGAGACGCTGGAAAACGAATCGCCGCGCGTGATGGCGGTGGTGAATCCACTGAAAGTGACGCTGAGCAATTACGACGCCGCCGTCACCGCCAGCCGCAGCGCGCCTTTCCATCCGCATCATCCGGAGTTCGGCGAGCGCGAAGTGCCCATCGCCCGCGAGATCTGGATCGAGCGCGACGATTTCGCCGAAGTGCCGCCGCCCAAGTGGCAGCGCCTGACCGCCGGCGGCGAAGTGCGCCTGCGCTACTCCTATGTGATCAAGTGCGAGGAAGTGGTGAAGGACGCCGCTGGCGAGATCATCGAGCTGAAGTGTTCGATCGACCACGACACCCTGGGCAAGAACCCGGAAGGCCGCAAGGTCAAGGGCGTGATCCACTGGGTGTCGGCGGAACACGCGATTGAGGCCGATGTGCGCTGGTATGACCGCCTGTTCACCGAGCCGCGTCCGGACGCGGTGCGCGGCGAGGATGGCGAATACGTGGACTTCCGCCAGTTCCTGAACCCGGAATCGCTGAAACTGGTGCCGACCTATGTCGAGGCCTCGGTGCTGCAGGCGGCGCCGGAGTCGCGCTTCCAGTTTGAGCGCCTGGGCTATTTCGTCACCGACCGCTACGAGCACCAGCCTGGCGTCAAGGCGGTGTTCAACCGCAGTGTGGGTCTGAAGGACAGCTGGAGCAAATAAGCTCGAGCGCCTGGCCGGATGTTCCGTGCGTTCGGCGAGGACATGACTTTCAGCAATGGCGGGCCCGCGGGTCCGCCATTTTTGCAGCCCGCACCCGCGCCGCCACATGCCAATAAAAATCAAGGATTAACGATGAAACTGTCCGTGAAACCGCTTGCCCTGTCCCTGCTGGCGGCCAGCCTGCTTTCCGCCTGCGCCGCCACCCCCGGCAAGGGCAATTATGTCGAAGACAAGACTTACAAGATCACCATCCTGCATACCAATGACCATCATGGCCGCTTCTGGCCCAATAGCGACGGCGAATACGGCCTGGCCGCGCAGAAAACCTTGGTGGACCAGGTGCGCGCCGAGGTCAAGGCCGCTGGCGGCTACACCCTGCTGTTGTCCGGCGGCGACGTCAATACCGGGGTGCCGGAGTCCGATCTGCAGGACGCGGAACCGGATTTCCGCGGCATGAGCCGCATCGGCTACGACGCGATGGCGGTGGGCAACCACGAGTTCGACAAGCCGGTGCCGGTGCTGATGAAACAGCGCCAGTGGATCAACTTCCCCATGCTGTCCGCCAATATCTACAAGGACGGCCAGCGCATGTTCGACCCGTACACGATGTTCAACCTGGGCGGCGTGCGGGTGGCGGTGCTGGGCCTGACCACCGACGACACCGCCAAGATGGTGAACCCGGAGCAGGTCAAGGGCATCGAGTTCCGCAGCCCCATCGCCGAGGCCGGCAAGCTGGTGCCGGAGCTGCGCCAGAGCGCCGACGTCGTCATCGCCGCCACCCATATGGGTCACTATACCGACGGCCAGCACGGCGTGAACGCGCCGGGCGATGTGGAAATGGCGCGCGCGGTGAAGGGGCTGGATTTGATCGTTGGCGGCCATAGCCAGAACCCGGTGTGCATGAAGGCGGAAAACCTGCGCGACGACGCCTATGTGCCGGGCATGCCCTGCGCGCCGGATCGCCAGAACGGCGCCTGGATCGTGCAGGCGCATGAATGGGGCAAATACGTGGGCCGCGCCGATTTCGAGTTCCGCAACGGCACGCTCAAGCTGACCCAGTACCGCCTGCTGCCGGTCAACCTCAAGAAAACGGTCAAGGGCGCGGACGGCAAGGACCAGAAAGTACCCTACACCCAATTGATCGAGGAAGACGGCAAGCTGCGCAACTTCCTGCAGAACTATCAGAACAAGGGCCAGGCGGCGCTGGAGGTGCCGGTGGGGCAGAGCAGCGCCAAGCTGGACGGCGACCGCGGCTCGGTGCGCAGTCAGCCCACCAATCTGGGGGTGTTCATCGGCCAGGTAATGATGGCCAAGGTCAAGGCGGACTTCGCGGTCAATAATTCCGGCGGCATCCGCGATTCGCTGCCGGCGGGCGCGATCAATTACCGCGATGTGCTGAAGGTGTATCCCTTCGGCAGCACCCTGGTCTATGTGGACCTGAACGGCCAGGAAGCGCTGGATTACCTGAAAGCGGCCGCGCGCATGACGCCCGGCGCCGGCGCCTTCGCCCAGTTCGCCGGCGTCAAGCTGCGCATCGTCGGCGGGCAGTTGCAGCAGGCGCTGATCGGCGGCCAGCCCATCGACCCGGCCAAGACCTACCGGATGGCGATCAACAGCTTCATCGCCGCCGGCGGCGACGGCTACCCGCTGATGAACAAGCATCCGGGCTTCGTCAATACCGGCTTCGTCGACGCCGAGATGCTGCGCGAGTACATCGCCGCGCACTCGCCCATCGACGCTGCGGCTTATGCGCCGGGCGACGCGGTGACGCGCAACTGAGTGCGGCCCTGCATGGATAGTCAGGCCGCGGCCCTGGTCGCTGCCATGTGAAAGAGCATCATGGATTACCAAAACTTGAGCCGGACCGTGTCACACGCGCTGCGTCACGAACCTTGGCTATATGAACTGGAACTGGACGATGCCGGCTGGGTGCCGCTGACAGCCTTGCTGGCGGCCCTGCGCGTGGAGCGTAGAGAGTGGCGCGATCTGGGGCTTGCCGATCTGCTTGAAATGATCGCGCGCTCCGAGAAGAAGCGACATGAGATCGATGGTGACCGCATCCGCGCGTTTTATGGTCATTCGCTGCCGGGAAAATTGTCAAAACAGCAAAGCGCGCCGCCGGCGTGGCTTTATCATGGAACTTCGCCGGAAGTCGCGGAGTTGATCCAGCGGGAAGGCCTGCGGCCGATGGGGCGGCAGTATGTGCATTTGTCGGTGGATACGGCAACCGCGATGCAGGTGGGTGGCCGCAAGGCCGCCGCGCCGGTCTTGCTCAAGGTGGACGCCACCGCCGCCTATGCGGCGGGAGCGGCGTTCTATCACGGCAATGAGATGGTGTGGCTGGCGGGTGAGGTGCCGGCCGAATTCATTATGTTGCAGGCGAAATAAGCTGGCTTCTGTGTTGCGGCTTGGACAAAGCCCCCTTCAAGGGGGCTTTGTCGTTTGGGTCGCGGCTTAGTCTTCCAGCGTTTCGTGGCTGGCGGCCCGGCCTTCGCGCCAGTAGCTGGCGGCGCGGATGCGGCTCTTGTCTATGCCGCGCTCCTCGCGCAGATGCACGCGCACCGCGCGGATGGCGTGGTATTCGCCGGCGGCCCAGACAAAGCCTTCGCCCGCCGGCAAGGCCAGGGATTTGAGCGCGGTGAGCAGCGCCGGTTCGGCGTCGGCGCCTTGGTGCACCCAATGGATGTCGGCATTGGGATGAGCGGGCAGTTCGCAGCCTTGGCCCGCCTCGCTGCTTTGCAGCAGGGCGATGACCTTGGCGGTGGGTGGCAGCTCGGCCAGGCGGCGGCGGATGGCCGGCAGCGCGGATTCGTCGCCGATTAGCAGATGCCAGTCAAAAGCCGCCGGAATGACCAAGGAGCCGCGCGGGCGCGCCTATGCCCAGGTATTGGCCGGGCTTGGCCTGGGCCGCCCAGCTGGTGGCGGGACCGGCCTCGTGCAGCGCGAACTCCAGGTCCAGTTCCTGGCGTTCCGGGTCGAAACGGCAGGGGGTGTAGTCGCGAGCGGTCGGGCGCGGCTCGCCTTCCGGGTAGATCAGGGTTTCGTCCACCAGCGCCGGCAGCGCCGGCTTGCCGTCCGGGTGCTCGGGGAAAAACACCTTGAGGTGGTCGTCGAAGGAGGCGGAGGTGAAGCCGGCCAGCTCCTCGCCGGCCAGGGTGACGCAGAGCAGTGTGGGGCCGAGCGGGCGGATGGCGCGCACTTGCAGCAGGCGGAAGCGCAGCGGGTGGCGCAGGCGTTGAACGGTCAGATCGGATGTGGTCATCGGGAGTCCTGTCTTTGAAGTCATGGCTGGGCGCTTGGAGCCGTAAACACTCTCTCTAGCCGGTATCGCCCAGAATTTGCTCACAGGCTTGCCTCAGAATGGCGGCGATGCGGCGCTGTTCGTTCTCGTCGACGTTGGCGGTGCGCATCAGCGCTTGCTTCAGCTCGCCGCGGGCCCGGGTCAGCTCCGGAATCCAGCTGCCGGCGGCATCATCCGGCGGCGGCATTTCCCCGGTCAGCGCGCGACGGATCGAGTTCATCTTGCGCGCGATGTGCTGCAGCCGCGCCATCATCCATTCCACTTGCTCGCGGTTCTGTTCCAGGTAGTCGCGGCCGGCCGCCGTCAGCGCATAGCATTTGCGCTTGCCTTCCTCGCTCACCGAGATGCGGCCCAATTCTTCCAGATAGGTCAGCGCCGGGTAGACCATGCCGGGGCTGGGGCTGTAAAAGCCGTTGCTGCGGCTCTGCAGCGCCTTGATCAGCTCGTAGCCGTGACTGGGCTGCTGTTCCAGCAGGGCCAGCAATAACAGCTGCAATTCGTCGGAGCTGAATTTGCGGCCGCGGGTCAGGTTCTCGTCGTCGCCGCCGCCGAAGCCGCCAAAGCCTCCATGCCGGCCATGAGCGCCGCCGTGGCCGTGGCGGGCCATCGCGTGGAGACGATGATGTGCATTGCGTCCGCTCAGTTGGCGGAGCAGGGTGCCAAGAGGGTGATGCATGGCGGCTGTCCTAAAGAAAATATATCTTAAGATATGTTTTTAAATAAGATAAAGTCAAGCCGACCCAGCAAGGACAACGATGATTTGTGGCGTTTTTGGCACGATGCCCGCATCTGTCCACGCTCTCGCGAGCGCGACAATAGGAATACGGCTGAGATGGTGGACGGCGCTGGTGGCGTATGAGCATTCAAGGCGTTGCTCACCGCGCAGCGTCTCACGGCGAGCAAGGGGGCATTGAAGCAGCGCTAAAGGAAAAGCCGCCCGGAGGCGGCTGGAGGGCGGCGGGGCGGCTTAGTCGCCGCTGACCACGTCCACCCCCTTGGGCGGCACGAAGGCGAAGCGGGAGGCGGCCAGCGCCGGGTTTTTCTGCGGCGCGCTGAAGCTGACCTTGGTGTGGTTGCCGAAGCTGTCGGTCAATTCCATTTCCACCAGCATATTGGCCTTGAAGCCCATGCGGATGGCGCTGAAGCTGTTGTCGGCCTGCTTGGGGCTGGCGGACAGCCATTCCACCTCGCCGGTCTTGCCGGCTTCCTTCAGCTGGTAGTTCTGTTCGATGGCGTTGCTGCCGGCCAGCAGCGCCGCCGGGCTGGAGCCCAGCGCCGCGCCCTGCGCCTTGCGGGTGACCTGGGCCAAGTCCTTGTCGTAGACCCACAGCGTCTTGCCGTCGCCGACGATCAATTGCTCGTAGGGCTTGCTGTATTCCCAGCGGAATTTGCCGGGGCGGGCGATTTCCAGCCGGCCGCTGGCTTCCTCGCGCTTGCCCTTGTTGCTGACCACTTGCTTGAAGTCGGCGCTCAGGGTCTTGTTGCCGTTGACGAAGGCCTTGAGCTGGGCGATGGCGGCGGCGTGGCCGGCGGCGGGCAAGGCCAGCGCGGCGATGGCGAAAGAGGCGGAAATCAGTGTTTTCATCTTCATGCGGTTCTGGTCCTTGGCGCGGCGCGCGGCCGTCGCAAAGCAGGTGAGACTGCCGCCGCCGGCCGCGGTTTCCGGTTGTGGACGCGGCGGCGGCGCCTTTTGTGTTAGAACCTGTTTACGATCTGCTGCGCGTCGTGAGACGTGACACGGTGAGTACCGCTTCGAAATGCTCATGTACCACTTGTACATTCCGCTTTCTCAGTGGTTTTCGCCTTGTCTCGCCTTAGCTCGCGAGATCGTAAACACGTTCTTAGCGATTATTGCGCGGCGGACGCATCCGGGGCGGTTTCGGCCGCGCCCTCGCCGGCGGCCGGCGGCTGGTCGAGCGCGCGCAGCGCCAGGCCCAGCGGCTTCAGCCATTCCGGCTTCTCCAACTGCTCCAGGTCCACGATGTCGGCGGCGCCAGGCTGGAAGGCGAACACCGGTTTGCCTAGATGGCTGTAGCGGATGTCGGCGTGCGCCTGGCCGCGGAAGTCCGGGCTGTTGAAGCGTATGGTCTGGCGGATGGCGAGCAGGTCGCCGCCACGGCTGACATAGAGATCGCTGACGGTATTGCTGTTCAGCGGGTTGGCCTCGGTAACGCTGAGCAGGCTCTTGATCAGCTGCAGCAGGCTTTCGCTGCCCAGCGGGCCGGGCTTGAGCTGCGGCTTGCGCGCGGCTTCCTGCTGCGCGACCTTGATCAGGCCGTCGACGATATGGGCGGCCAGCTGATTTTCCTGGGCATGGTTCATGGCGATGCGCAGCTGGTAGCGCGCGCCCAGTTCGCGCGCGCGCTCATCCAGCGGCTGGAAGCTGAACGCCTGCTTGTCCACCTTGGCGTAGGCTTCGTCCAGCAGCTTCGGCATCGCCTGGTACATGGCCTTGAGCGGGAAGTTGTCGGCCACGCGTTGCGGCAGGCGCACGCGCAGGAACTTGCCTTCATAGGGGCGCAGGTCCGGCAGGAACAGATAGGCGGCGGACGGGTCCACCAGCAGCGACATGTCCTTGGCGTGGAATTGCAGCGGCAGTTGCACGCTGACCAGCAGATTGCGGCGTTCCAGCCGCAGCGCCGGGATCAGTTCCAGCCTGCCGCCGGACGCGTCCAGCGCGCCCTTGACGCTGAAGCGCATGCTGCGCGCGACCTGATCCATCACCTCGGTCATTTCCAGCTCGCTGACTTCTTCGTCGGCGTGCTTGGGCTTGGCCATGCGCAATTCGTCGAAGCCGATGTCGGCGTCGATATTGTAGCCGCGGCTGTTCCAGTTCTGGATCACCACTTTGCGGGTGGCTTCGTCCGCGCTCTTATTGGTCAGCGGCGATGCGCAGCCGCCCAGCAGCGCCAGTGCGCACAGCGCGGCGCAGAGGCCCGTTTTTTTTAGTTGCATGCGATTTCCTAAGCGAAGGTCCGGCGCCGGCTCCGGGGTGGCGGACCGGCGCGAGCCGGACATTTTAACGCATCCGGCATCGCCGATGTCATGTCGTCCGTCGCGGACTTAGCTGAATTTATTGGTGATCGGGTAGCGCCAGTCCTTGCCGAAACCGCGATGGGTGACGCGCGGCCCCACCGGCGCCTGGCGGCGCTTGTATTCGTTGATCTTCAGCAGGCGCACCACGCGGCGCACATCGGCCTCGGCATAGCCTTCGGCGATGATGGCGTCGGCGGACAGGTTTTCCTCGACATAGCGCGCCATGATGGCGTCCAGCACCTCATAGGGCGGCAGGCTGTCCTGATCGGTCTGGTCCGGCCGCAGCTCGGCCGACGGCGGCCGGGTGATGATGCGCTCGGGGATGATCTCGCCTTGCAGATTGCGCCAGCGGCACAGTTCGAACACCAGGGTCTTGGCCACGTCCTTGAGCACGGCGAAGCCGCCGGCCATGTCGCCGTACAGGGTGCAGTAGCCGGTGGTCATTTCCGATTTGTTGCCGGTGGTGAGCACCAGCTTGCCGCTCTTGTTGGACAGCGCCATCAGCAGGGTGCCGCGGATGCGCGCCTGCAGGTTTTCCTCGGTGGTGTCCTCGGCCAGGCCGGCGAAGCTGGGCGCCAGCGCTTGCACGAAGCTTTCATACATCGGCCAGATTTCGATTTCCTCGTATTTCACGCCCAGGCGGTTCACCATGTCACGGGAATCGGTCACCGAGATATCGGCGGTATAGCGCGAGGGCATCATCACCGCGTGCACCTTGTCCGCGCCCAGCGCGTCCACCGCCACCGCCAGCGTCAGCGCGGAGTCTATGCCGCCGGACAGGCCCAGCAGCGCGCCGGGGAAGCCGTTTTTGCCGATGTAGTCGCGCACGCCGGTCACCAGGGTGCGGTAGACGCTTTCCAGCGGGCCGGGCAGCGTCGCCTTGGCGCCGGGCAGCAGATCGCCGCCGTCGAAATCGACGATCAGCAGTTCGTCGTCGTAGGCTGCGGCCTGGGCCACCACTTCGCCGGCGCGGTTGACGGCGAAGGAGGCGCCGTCGAACACCAGTTCGTCCTGGCCGCCGGTCAGGTTGACGTAGGCGAAGGGCAGGCCGGTTTCCTCGGCGCGGTAGCGCAGCGCTGCGTGGCGGGTTTCTATCTTGTTGCGATGGAAGGGCGAGGCGTTGAGCACCACCACCACGTCGGCGCCGGCGTCGGCGGCTTCGGCGGCCGGGTCCACCGACCAGACGTCCTCGCAGATCAGCACGCCCACCTTGGCATCGCCCTGCTGGAACACCAGCGGCGCGGCCCCGGGAGTGAAGTAGCGGCATTCGTCGAATACTTCGTCATTGGGCAGCTGCATCTTGTGATACTGGCCCAGGCGGTTGCCGTCGCGCAGCACGGTGGCGGCGTTGAAGCGTTCCGCGCCCATGCGCGCCGGGTGGCCGATCACCAGGGTGATGCCGTCCAGTTCCAGCAGCTCGTCCAATGCCTGTCCGCAGGCGCGGTAAAAACTGTCGCGCAGCAGCAGGTCTTCCGGGCTGTAGCCGGTCAGCGCCAGTTCCGGCGTGACCAACACGTCGGCGCCCTGGGCGATGGCGGCATGGGCGAGGTCGAGGATTTTGCGGGTGTTGCCGGTGATATCGCCGACAACGGGGTTGAACTGGGCGAGCGCGATACGCATCTTGATAGGGAACCGAATGTTTCGAGATAGATGGAATTTTACCTGATAGATGGCGCAAATGCCCGAGAGGAATCATGGTGTCACTGCAACTGCGTGAGGGAGTGGGCGCCTGGAGCGCGGAACAATGGGCCGCGCTGGAGGCGGGCGGCAATCTGTTCACGGCTTGGCGCTGGCTGCAGGCGCTGGAACAAGCCGGCTGCGTGGGCGAGGCCAGCGGCTGGCTGCCCTTGCCGCTGAGTCTGGAGCTGGATGGGGAATTGCGCGCCTTGGCGCCGGCCTATTTGAAGCGGCATCCGCGCGGCGAATACGTGTTCGACTGGGCCTGGGCCGAGGCCTATGCCCGCGCCGGCCTGGACTATTATCCCAAGCTGGTGGTGGCTTCGCCGTTCAGCCCGGTGAGTGGCCGCCGCTTGCTGGGCGACGCGGCGGCCTGGCCGCAGTTGATCGCCGGTCTGGAGCAGGTGGTGGAGGAGCATGGCCTGTCGTCGGCCCATGTGCTGTTTCCCTCCGACGAAGAGGCGCGCGCCCTGGAGGAGGCCGGCTGGCTATTGCGCGAGGGCGTGCAGTTCCACTGGCGCAACCGCGGCTATGCCGACTTCGACGCCTTCCTGGCCACGCTGAGCCGCGACAAGCGCAAGAAGATCCGCCAGGAGCGGCGCAAGGTGGCCGAGGCCGGCGTCAGGGTGAGGACATTGCGCGGCGAGGCGATCAGCGCCGAGGACTGGGCGTTGTTCTACCGCTGCTACCGGCAGACCTATCTGGAGCGCCGCTCCGCGCCCTATCTGAATCCGGCCTTCTTCGCGCTGCTGGCGGAGCGGCTGGGGCCGCATTGCCTGATGTTCGTCGCCGAGCGCGACGGCGCGCCGCTGGCGGCCAGCCTGTGCCTGGTGCAGAACGGTGTGCTGTATGGGCGATACTGGGGCGCGCTGGCCGATATTCCCTGCCTGCATTTCGAGCTGTGTTATTACCAGGGCCTGGAGTATGCGATCCGCGCCGGCCTGCATTGTTTCGAGGGCGGCGCGCAGGGCGAGCACAAGCTGGCGCGCGGCTTTGAGCCGGAGCGCACCTGGTCCGCCCATTATATTGCCGATCCGCGTTTTCGCGGCGCGATAGCCGGCTGGCTGCGGCGCGAGCGGGAAGGGGTGGACGAGTATGTCGACACGCTTTTTTCTCATTCCGCTTACAAAACACTTGCGCCGGATGAGTAGGGCTTATATACTGCGCAGCCTCTGTGAACGAAACGCCAAGCGCCTTGTTTCACAGGGATTCTGGAGAGGTGGATGAGTGGTTTAAGTCGCACGCCTGGAAAGCGTGTTTAGGGTAATACCCTAACGGGGGTTCGAATCCCCCCCTCTCCGCCAGAATTGACAAAAACTGCCCTGGCGGTTTTTTTATTGCTCCGGTTCCGCCGGCGCAAACTAGCAAGACACCTCCGGAGAGGTGGATGAGTGGTTTAAGTCGCACGCCTGGAAAGCGTGTTTAGGGTAATACCCTAACGGGGGTTCGAATCCCCCCCTCTCCGCCAAAGCAAGCAAAAAGCCCTGACTTTTCAGTCAGGGCTTTTTCGCGTCTGGCGCTTCTCAATCCAGCGCCTGAAAATCCTCGGTGCGCTCGGCCCAAGCGAAGATGGCGCCCAATTCCGGCGGCGGAGTGGTCAGCTTGCGCAGTGTCAGGTCTATCCATGAGCCGCTGATCTCGTGGCGCGCCGCCAGGCGGCCGTCTTCCTTATAAATCTCGTGGCGGATGCAGAAGCGCTTGCTATCCTGGCTCAGGGCGGCAATGGCCAGCCGCACGTGGATGCGCTCGCTCAGCCGCAGTTCCTTGAAATACTCGGTCCACTCTTTGAAAATGACCGGGCCGAAACCCTGGGCCTGAAATTGCTCGAAACCGAAACCCTGGCCGCGCAGCCATTCGATGCGGGCATGGGTGCAGAAATCGGCATAGGCGGTATGGCGGACATGCTGGTTGGCGTCGCAGTCGGACCAGCGCACTTCTAGCGGGTGGCAAAACGGTTCCAAGCCAATCTCCTTGAGCAGCAGCGGTTTAGCGCATGAAGGGCGGGGGTGGATTCATGATCTTGGCATTGCCTGCGCGCGAGGGTCAAGCGCTTTGCCGTGACAATCGGGCCAAGAACCGCTCAAACCTGGAAAGTCCGCTGTTGCCACTCGGGGCTCGTGCGTACGATCTCGCTCTGGCGCGCGAGACTTTGAACAGGCTCTGAGAACGTGGTGGATCATGAATTGTTGATATTAAGTAATGCATGGGTGGTGTCAACCCACGGCCGGGAGGGAGCTATGCCTGCGTGGTTTGCAGCAATGCTGTGTTCGGCCCTGCTGGCCGCCGAGGCGCTGGCGGGGCCTGGTCTGCTCATTGCCGTCGAGGACGATTGGCCGCCGTATTCCGCGCGCGGCGCGGTCAGCTCGGCGCCGCGGGGGCTGGCGCCGCAACTGGTGCGCGAGGCCTTCCGTCGCCAGGGCGTGGCGGTTAGCTTCGTCACCGTGCCATTTGCGCGCTGCCTGATGCTGGCGCGTGTCGGCCGGGCGGCGGGCTGCCTTAGCGTTACCATTACCGATGACAATCGCGAGCAGTTCTGGTGGCATCAAACGCCGATGTTCACCGAAGAGCTGGCCATTTTCGCGCGCGCCGCCAGCGGCGATGCCGGCCTGGGCCTGAAAGACCTGATTGGCCGGCGGGTGGGCATCACCCAGGATTACACCTATCCCAGTGCCTTTTATCGCGACGTAAGGATTATGAAATCGGTGGCGGCCTCGGATGAGGACTTGATACGCATGCTGCTGGCGCGGCGCGTGGATTATGTGTTGATGAACGCGCTACCCGGGCAGTTGCGCATCCGCGGCAACCCCGATGCCGCCGGCAGAGTCCGCAAGGTGGGCAGCATCAGCCAGGATGGCTTCTGGCTGGCATTTTCCAAGGCCAGGGCGCAGGGGCGGGAGAGCGCGGCGCAGTTGGAGGCGGGCTTGCGCGCAATGCGCAAGGACGGTAGTTACGCCAGCATGCTGCTCAAAGTTGATTCCGGAATGAAGGCGGACGCCCCATCACGGACCGATTAATGCTGCCGTGGCATTGCCTAATGCAGAACTGGGTCACGGCGGATATTTCCGGTCAGTCCCGGCGCGGTGGTCTCTCTTCGTGATAATGATATTGAATATCATTCACATTAATTTACATAGTTTCGATGTGAATTTACCCGCAATTTACAAAAACGCAGATTTTCCAAAAAAACACTTCATAACAGGCTGTTCTAATGGGCGACGCTTCAAGTTGCTGCGAACAGCCTTGCCCGCTCTCGTGGCATAGATCCGTTCATAACAAGCGACAAAGCCTCCGCTTGCGCCTGGGTTGCCCGCCCATTCCACATCCCCGCTCATATGGAGAAATCATAATGCGCTATTCGTCGCGGCATGTATTGTCGCTTGTCCTGATATTATCCATGCCGGCCTGGCTGGCCGCTTGCGGCTCGCCGTCGCAACCCGTGGCGGCCGTGCCGCAAGTCACGGTGGAGACCGCGACGCCCGGCGACGTGCCCATGGTGATGGAACTGGTGGGTGAAACCGCCGGTTACCGCGATATTGAAGTGCGTGCCCGCGTCGGCGGCATCCTGCTCAAGCGCACTTATGTGGAAGGCCAGCCGGTGAAGCAGGGGCAGGCCTTGTTCCAGATCGACCCCGCGCCGTACCAGGCGCAGCTGGAGCAGGCCAAGGGCGCGCAGGCGCAGCAATTGGCCGCCTTGCAAAAAGCCAGCGCCGACCTGGAGCGCATCCGCCCGCTGTATCGCGAGCAGGCGGTGGCGCGCATGGATTACGACAACGCGGTGTCCGCGCTCAATAACGCCAAGGCGGCCAAGCAGGCCGCCGACGCCAAGGTCAAGGAAGCCCAGCTCAATCTGGATTACACTCGGGTCGTCGCGCCGATTCCAGGCCTGACCAGCAAGCAGGTGCAATCCGAGGGCAGCTTGATCCGCGTGGATGCCACCGAGCCGCTGACCACGATTTCCCAGCTCAATCCCATCTACGTCAATTTTTCCATTTCCGAGCAGGATAGCCTCGACTATCAACACAGTCTGGCCACTGGGCAGGTGAACTCGGGGCGGCAGGCAGGCTTGCCGGTGCGCATCCGCCTGGCCGACGGCCGGACGTACGCGCAGAACGGCGAGCTGGATTTCCGCGACAATCGCGTCGATCCCAAAACCGGCACCATCAGCGCGCGCGCTCAATTTCCCAATGCGGCCGGACAATTGCTGCCTGGCCAGTTCGTGCGCGTGATGCTGGACCTGGGCATGCGCAAGAATGTGCTGACCGTGCCGGAGCAGGCCATAGTCCAGGCCCAGGCCGATACCCAGCTAATGGTGGTGGGGGCCGATGACAAGGTACAGGCCAAGACGGTCAAGCTGGGCGCCCAGGTGGGTGGGCGGATGGTGGTCGAGTCCGGCCTCAAGGCCGGTGAGCGGGTGATTGTCGATGGCCTGATGCAGGCCAGGCCCGGTGCCATGGTCAAGCCGATGACCGCCGCGCCGGCCAAGGCGTGAGGGGCTGACCATGTTCTCGCGTTTCTTCATCAACCGGCCCATCTTCGCCAGCGTGCTGTCCATCGTCATCGTGCTGGCCGGCCTGGCCGCCTTGCGCGCGCTGCCGGTGGAGCAGTATCCGCAAATCGTGCCGGCCGTGGTGTCGGTGTCGGCCAACTATCCGGGCGCCACGCCGCAGACCATCGCGGAAACGGTGGCCGCGCCGTTGGAGCAGCAGCTCAACGGCGTGGAAAACATGCTCTACATGCAATCCAGCGCCGCCTCCAACGGCCAGCTCAGCCTGAATGTCTATTTCACCGTGGGCACCGATCCGGACCAAGCCACCATCGATGTCAACAATCGGGTGCAGGCGGCGATGAAGCAGTTGCCGGACGAGGTGCAGCGCCAGGGCGTCACCGTGCGCAAGAAGTCCACCTCGGTGCTCAGCGTGATTTCCATCGGCTCGCCCAATGGCCAGTATGACCGCAACTACTTGTCCAACTACGCGCTGCTCAATGTGATGGACGAACTCAAGCGCATTCCCGGGGTGGGCGATGTGTCCATGATGGGCGGCACCGATTACGCGATGCGGCTGTGGCTGCGGCCGGACCGCATGGCGCAGCTGGGGTTGACGCCGTCCGATGTGGCCGCGGCGGTGCGCGAGCAGAACGCCCAGTTCGCCGCCGGCAAGATCGGCGCCCAGCCCACCAGCGCGGCGATCAACTTCACCTATACCGTCAATGCCAAGGGCCGGCTCAGCGAGCCCAAGGAGTTCGAGAACATCATCGTGCGCTCGATGCCGGATGGTTCCAAGATCCGGGTCAAGGATGTGGCGCGCGTGGAACTGGGCGGCAACGATTACGATGTGACCAGCATGCGCAATGGCAAGCCCAGCGTCGGCATCAGCACCTATCTGCAGCCCAACGCCAACGCGCTCCAGGTGTCCGCCGCCATCGCCGCCAAGATGGAGGAGCTCAAGGTCCGCTTCCCAGCCGGGGTGGACTACGCCATTCCCTTCGACACCACCAAATTCGTCAAGGTATCTATCAACGAGGTGATCAAGACCCTGGCCGAGGCCATGGTGCTGGTATTCCTGGTGGTCTATCTGTTCCTGCAGAATTTCCGCGCCACGCTGATTCCCTGCGTGGCGGTGCCGGTGTCGCTGATCGGCACTTTCGCCGGCATGCTGCTGCTGGGCTTTTCCATCAATCTGCTGACGCTGTTCGGCATGGTGCTGGCCATCGGCATCGTGGTGGACGATGCCATCGTGGTGTTGGAAAACGTCGAGCGCATCATGAGCGAGCGCCGCTGTAGCGCCAAGGAGGCCGCTGTCCTGGCGATGCAGGAGGTGTCCGGCGCCTTGGTGGCCATCGTGCTGGTATTGTGCGCGGTGTTCCTGCCAGTGGCCTTCATGGGCGGCATGACCGGGGTGATGTATCAGCAGTTCGCCGTCACCATCGCCATGTCGGTGATCATTTCCGGCATCGTCGCGCTGACGCTGACCCCAGCCTTGTGCGCCTTGCTGCTCAAACCCGGCCATCACCAGCCACCGCGCTTTTTCCGGTGGTTCAACCACGTGTTCGAGCGGATAACCAGTCGTTACGTGTCGGGGGTCTCCTTTCTCAACCGCCGCGTCGGCGTCGCTTGCGGCCTGATCGCCATCGTGCTGGCCGCCACCGTGGGCCTGTATCAGAAAGTGCCGGGCTCGCTGGTGCCCAATGAGGACATGGGCACGCTGTTCGCCAACACCGCCTTGCCGGACGCGGCCGCGCTGACCCGCACAGCCAAGGCCACCGCCGAGTTCGACCGGCTGATGCTGGCCAATCCCAATGTGGAAAATGTCACCACCTTCACGGGTTTTGACATCCTGTCCGGCTCCAAGCAGACCAATCGCGGCACCAGTTTCATCACGCTGAAGGATTGGGATCAGCGCAAGGGCAAGGGCGAGGACGCTGCCTCCGTGGCCGCCGAGTTCAACCGCCTGGGCCGCAGCTTGCAGGCCGGGGTGATGAGCGCTTTCAGCCCGGCGCCCATCATCGGCATGTCCACCACTGGCGGCCTGGAAGCGTATTTGCAGGATCGCGGCGGCCAAGGCTCGCAAAAGCTGAGCCAGGCAACGGAAAAGTTGCTGACGGCGGCGCGGCAGCGGCCGGAGTTCGCCAGCGTGGCCACCACCTTCCGTGCCGATGTGCCGCAGAAGTATCTGGACCTGGACCGCGAGAAGGCCAAGGCGCTAGGCGTGGACATCACCCAGGTGTTCGACACCCTGCAAGCGACTTTCGGCCAGCTCTACGTCAACGACTTCAACAAGTTCGGCCGCACTTACAAGGTGCAGTTGCAGTCCGAGGCGGACTTCCGCGCCCGGCCGCAGGACATCGCCAATATCTATGTGCGCTCCACCGAAGGCGTGATGGTGCCCTTGTCCAGCCTGGTGCAGGTTAAATCCAGCTTCGGGCCCGAGCTGGTGGATCGCTTCAATGTCTTCAACGCCGCCAAGATTCTGGCCCAGCCGGCGCCCGGCGTCAGTTCCGGCCAAGCGATACGTGCGCTGGAAGAACTGGCCAGCCAGAGCTTGGACAAGGACTACGCGCTGGCCTGGAGTGGCAGCGCCTACCAGGAAAAACTGGCCGGCGGCACCGCCGCCACCGCCTTCCTGTTCGGCATTCTGATGGTGTTCCTGATCCTGGCCGCGCAGTACGAGCGCTGGAGCCTGCCGCTGGCGGTGGTGACCTCGGTGCCGTTCGCGCTGTTCGGCGCCTTGCTTGCCGCTGTCATCGGTCAGCAGGACAACAACGTCTATTTCCAGATCGGCGTGGTCACCCTGGTGGGCCTGGCGGCCAAGAACGCCATCCTGATCGTGGAGTTCGCGGTGCAACAGCGCCAGCAGGGCTTGTCGCTGATGGACGCCGCGCTGGAGGCGGCGCGGCTGCGTTTCCGTCCCATCGTGATGACCTCGCTGGCCTTCATCCTGGGCTGCGTGCCGCTGGTGATTTCCAGCGGCGCCGGCTCCGCCAGCCGCCGCGCGCTGGGCACCCCGGTGGTGGGCGGCATGTTGGCCGCCACTTTCATCGCTACCTTCTTCGTGCCGCTGTTCTTCCGCCTGATCATGCAGGCGTCGGAGCGGCGCAAAGCGCCGGCGACGGCGGAGGAGGGTGGCGATGCTTAAACGCGCGCTGATGCCCTCATTGCTGGCGCTGGCGCTGAGCGCTTGCGCGGTCGGCCCCGACTACAGCCGCCCCAGACTGGAGCTGCCGGACAGCGCCCAGGCCCAGAACCCGGCCATCGCCATGGACTGGT
>NZ_JAYSGF010000036.1:0-48663 GCF_041912965.1 Chromobacterium sp.
GCGAGATCACGCCTACTTCGGTGGTGCCGCCACCGATATCCACCACCATGGAGCCGGTCGGGTCTTCCACCGGCAGACCGGCGCCGATGGCGGCTGCCATCGGCTCTTCGATCAGTTCCACGCGGCGCGCGCCGGCGGCCAGCGCCGAATCGCGGATCGCCTTGCGTTCCACTTGAGTGGAGCCGCAGGGCACGCAGATCACGATGCGCGGGCTGGCGGCGAAGAAGCGGTTGGGGTTCACCTTCTTGATGAACTGCTTGAGCATCTGTTCGGTGACGGTGAAGTCGGCGATCACGCCGTCCTTCATCGGGCGGATCGCCTGGATGCTGCCCGGAGTGCGGCCCAGCATGCGCTTGGCTTCCAGGCCCACGGCCAGGATGGATTTCTTGTTGGTGGGCGCGTCGCTGTGAATGGCGACAACCGAGGGCTCGTCCAGCACGATGCCTTTGGCGCGCATGTAGATGAGGGTGTTGGCTGTGCCAAGGTCAATGGCGAGGTCGTTGGAGAAGTATCCGGTCAGCGAACGAAACATTGGGCGATCCTGGTCAGTTTTCGTCATGTGGCGGACGCGCCGTCGCGTCCGCGTTTATCTGTTGTTTGTTACCTGGCGCGCGGCGGCCGGAAGGCCGCTTGCGCATCATTTTCCGACGCGGGCCCGCGTCGATCGGGTCCGTGCGATCCAGCCCCGGCGCGGCGGCTTGCCGCCCGTCGGCCGCGTGGTGAAAGCGCTGCCGAAATAATGCCGTGGCGCGATGTCGATCTTGGGAGAATCAAGCGGGCTATGATACCCTATAACGCTTGAAATATTAAAGGTTTTGAACGAGGACACCATGTCGCTGACGCATCAGGATGTCGCACGAATTGCCAAGCTTGCCCGCATCAATGTCAATGAAGCGGAAATTGCCGCGACAAGCAAGCAACTCAATAATATTTTCGGCCTGATCGAACAGATGCAGGCGGTGAACACCGACGGCATCGAGCCGATGGCCCATCCGCAGGATGTCTCTTTGCGTTTGCGCGAAGATGTCGTTACCGAAACCAATCAGCGCGAAGCTTTCCAGGCCGTTGCCCCGCAAGTGGAAAAGGGCTTGTTCCTGGTCCCCAAGGTCATCGAGTGATGCTCTGATTGCCTGTGCCGGTCGTAGGTTCCCGCTCGCGGGGGCTGCCGGTGCTGGCCGCTGTCTGAAAGGACGGCGGCGCTCTTCCCGGATAGCTAAAGATTCCATTTCAAATGACACAGTCTACTTTAAAGCAACTGTCGCAACAGCTAGCGGCCAAGGAAGTCTCCAGCGTCGAGCTGGCCACGCAGTACCTGGCGCGCATCGAGGCGCTGAACCCGGCGCTCAACGCGCTGGTCACCGTCGACCGCGCCAAGACCCTGGCCGAGGCCGCCGCCGCCGATGCGCGCATCGCCACCGGCAACGCCCATGCGCTGACCGGCGTGCCCATCATCCACAAGGATTTGTTCTGCCAGCAGGGCTGGAAGACCAGCTGCGGCTCCAAGATGCTGGACAATTTCGTGTCGCCGTACAGCGCCCACGTGGTCGAGCAGTGCCAGGCCGCCGGCATGGTGACGCTGGGCCGCGCCAATATGGACGAGTTCGCGATGGGTTCGTCCAATGAGAACTCCTTCTACGGCGCGGTGAAAAATCCCTGGGATCAGAACGCGGTGCCGGGCGGCAGCTCCGGCGGTTCCGCCGCCGCCGTGGCCGCGCGGCTGACGCCGGTGGCCACCGCCACCGACACCGGCGGCTCCATCCGCCAGCCGGCTTCCCATTGCGGCGTCACCGGCATCAAGCCGACCTACGGCGTGGTGTCGCGCTACGGCATGGTGGCCTACGCCTCCTCGCTGGATCAGGGCGGCCCGATCGCGCAGACCGCCGAGGACTGCGCCTTGATGTTGAACGTGATGGCCGGCTTCGATCAGCGCGACTCCACCAGCCTGGAACGCGCCCGCGAAGACTACGCCCGCGATCTGAATCAGCCGCTGGCCGGCCTCAAGGTGGGCCTGCCGCGCGAATACTTCGCCGCCGGCTTGAGCGCCGACGTGGCGCGCGCGGTGGACGAGGCGGTGGCGGTGCTGAAAAAACAGGGCGCGCAGGTGGTGGACATCAGCCTGCCCAATACCGAGCTGTCCATCCCGGCCTACTACGTGATCGCGCCGGCCGAGGCCTCCACCAATCTGTCGCGTTACGACGGCGTGCGCTACGGCCATCGCGCCGCCGAGTACAAGGACTTGGTGGACATGTACGAGAAGACCCGCGCCGAAGGCTTCGGCAGCGAGGTCAAGCGCCGCATCCTGGTGGGCAGCTATGTGCTGTCGCACGGCTATTACGACGCCTACTATCTGAAGGCCCAGAAAATCCGTCGCCTGATCGCCAACGATTTCAAAGCCGCTTTCGAGCAGTGTGATGTGATCCTGGGGCCGGTGGCGCCGACCGCGGCCTTCGACATCGGCGCGATGAACGACGATCCGGTGCAGATGTATCTGTCCGACATCTACACTCTGTCGGTGAACCTGGCCGGCTTGCCGGGCATGAGCGTGCCGGCCGGCTTCAGCGCCAGCGGCCGTCCGATCGGCTTGCAGATCATCGGCAACTACTTCGGTGAGGCCAAGATGCTGAACGTCGCGCATCAGTTCCAGCTGGCCACCGATTGGCACAGCCGCGCGCCGGTTTTGTAATTGAATGAATTAGCCGCGGAAGCGCAGGGAAGGATATGGACAAACCCCGGCTCCCAAGAAGTGGGTGAGCTAGGGGGGCGCCGTTTTTCTTCCGTGTTTTCCGTGTGCTTCCGTGGCAAAAAATAATAGAAGGATTTTCCAACCATGAAATGGGAAGTCGTCATCGGTATCGAGGTGCATGTGCAGCTCAATACCGTCTCCAAGATTTTTTCCGGTTCCAGCACCGCTTTCGGCGCGGAGCCGAACACCCAGGCCTCCGCGGTGGAGCTGGCCTTTCCCGGCGTGCTGCCGGTATTGAACAAGGCGGTGGTGGAGAAGGCCATCCGCCTGGGCCTGGCGCTGGACGCCAAGATCAACCAGAAGAACGTGTTCGCGCGCAAGAACTACTTCTATCCCGACCTCCCCAAGGGCTACCAGATCAGTCAGATGGATCTGCCCATCGTCGAGGGCGGTCAGCTGAAGATTCTGGTCGGCGAGCAGGAGAAGGTGATAGGCGTGACTCGCGCCCATATGGAAGAGGACGCCGGCAAGAGCTTGCATGAAGACTTCCACGGCCTGTCCGGCATCGACCTCAACCGCGCCGGCACGCCGCTGCTGGAAGTGGTGTCCGAGCCGGACATGCGCTCGGTGGACGAGGCGCTGGCCTATGTGAAGGCCTTGTACGCGCTGGTGACCTGGCTGGGCATCTGCGACGGCAATATGCAGGAAGGCAGCTTCCGCATGGACGTCAACGTGTCGGTGCGCCCGGAGGGGCAGAAGGAATTCGGCACCCGCCGCGAGATCAAGAACCTCAACTCCTTCCGTTTCCTGGAGCAGGCCGCCAAGTACGAAATCCAGTGGCAGATCGACACCCTGGAAGACGGCGGCAAGGTGCAACAGGCCACCGTGCTGTTCGACCCGGATACTGGCGAAACCAGGATGATGCGCAGCAAGGAAGACGCGCATGACTACCGCTACTTCCCGGACCCGGACCTGCTGCCGGTGCGCATCTCCGACGAACAGATCGCTCGCATCCGCGGCGAGATGCCGGAACTGCCGGCGGCGATGCAAGTTCGTCTGGCCGACAGCTACGGCGTGTCCGCCTACGACGCGGCGCTGCTGACGTCCAGCCTGGCCCAGGCGCAGTACTTCGAAGCCGCGGCCAAGGCCTCCGGCCAGGGCAAGCTGGCCGCCAACTGGATCAACGGCGAGATCGCCGCGCGGCTGAACCGCGACGGCAAGGAGATTGCGGAATGTCCGATCTCGGCCGAGCGTCTGTCCGGTCTGATCGCGCGCATCGCCGACAACACCCTGTCCAGCAAACTAGCCAAGCAGGTGTTCGACGCCTTGTGGGACAGCGAACTGTCCGCCGACGCCGTCATCGAGCGTGATGGCCTGAAGCAGGTGTCCGACGTCGGCGCCATCGAGAAGATGGTGGAAGAAGCGATCGCCGCCAATCCCAAGGCGGTGGAAGAATTCCGCGCAGGCAAGGAGAAGGCGCTCAACGCCTTGGCCGGCCAGGTGATGAAGGCTTCCAAGGGTAAGGCCAACCCGGCTCAGGTGCAGGATATCCTGCGACAGAAGCTGGCCTGAGAACCTATTCCAAAGTCTGCTGCGCGTCGGCAGGATGGATAGAAAAGGGCGTTGAAACCGTCTTCGAAATGCTCATGTACCGTATGTACATTCCGCTTTCTCAGCCGTTTTCGCCTTGTCTCGCTCTAGCTCGCGAGACTTGGAACAGGTTCTGAGCCAACGGAACTCCAGGGCGGCGGCGCCGATTATGGCGCCGCCGCCCTGTTTTTGTGTTGCGGCGCGACAAGTTGTCTTGCCCTGGATTGTCCTTGGAAATATTCCCAGGCTTGACATGTGGTGTTTTCGTAATGGTTCGAGTGTTAACAGCTCACTTTGACTGATGTTTTTAAGCCTCTGATTTGACAAGGAATCCGCTTTTTGCCCAGCCCGCTAAGTCATTGTCTCAAAAGGTGAATTAGAACTTCTCGATGTTGACCGTGGGGAAGTTCTTTCTTATAGTGGCGGAAAGTGGGGCGAAGTGGGTGAAAGTGGGGCATTTGCCCCAGGGGGCGACGGCCCCTTAGGTTTATTCGGTCAGCGGGCTCGAAATCATGATTGGTGGCGTCAGCATCTTGTCTCTCGATAGCAAGGGGCGTTTGGCTATTCCGGCCAAACACCGCGAGACACTGCTGTCCGCTTTCGGGCACAAACTGATCGTCACCCTCGAGTCCCAAGACCACTTGCTGATCTACCCCGAACCCAACTGGCGTCCGGTCGAAGCCCGCCTGCTAGCCCTTCCCACCGGCAATCCCACTCTGAAACGTTACCAGCGCCTCGTGCTCGGCCACGCGGAAACGCTGGAAATGGACAGTGCCGGACGCATTCTGCTGCCCGCGCGCCTGCGCGATCTCACCGGACTCGACAAGGACGTCGCGCTGGTGGGCATGGGCAACCGCTTCGAGCTGTGGAATGCCGAGGAATGGGACAGTCAGACCGCTGACGCCCTGGCCATCGATCAAACCGATCTGGCCCAACACCTTGGAGACTTTACGCTGTGAGCACCACCCCCTTCGTGCACCTGACGGTGCTCTTGACCGAGGCGGTCGACGCGCTTGCCATCCGGCCGGATGGCACCTATGTCGATTGCACTTTCGGTCGAGGTGGCCACAGCCGCTTGATCCTGTCGCGACTGGGGCCGCAAGGCCGTCTGGTCGCTTTCGACAAGGATCCCGAAGCCATCGCCGTGGCCACGCGGCTGGCGGAGGAAGACCCGCGTTTTCAAATCGTGCACAACGGTTTCGAAACGCTGGGACAGGAATTGGAGCGCCTGGGCATTCCCCAGGTGGACGGCGTGTTGATGGATCTGGGCGTGTCATCGCCGCAGATCGACGACGGGCGGCGCGGTTTCAGCTTCCGCTTCGACGCGCCCTTGGACATGCGTATGGATACCACCCGCGGCATCACCGCGGCCGAATGGTTGGCGACGGCAGACGAGGCCGATATCAGAGAGGTCATCAAGACTTATGGTGAAGAGCGGTTTGCTCGCAAGATCGCAGCAGCCATTGTTGCGCAAAGGGCTGACGCCCCCCTCCAGACCACGCGTGAGCTCGCCTTGCTCGTTGGGCAAAACGTCCGTACTCGGGAACCGGGTCAGGACCCCGCAACGCGTACCTTCCAAGCGATCCGGATCTTTGTGAACCGCGAGCTGGACGAACTCAAGGCGGTGCTGCCGCAGGCGGCGCGCCGTCTGGCGGAAAACGGCCGCCTGGCGGTGATCAGCTTTCATTCGCTGGAAGACCGCATCGTCAAGCAATACCTGCGCGACGCCAGCAGCGAGGAAAAGCTGCCGGCCTGGGCGATGGTGCGCGCCGCCGACATGGCGCAGCCGCCGCTGTCCACCGTGGGCAAGCCGGTGCGCGCCAGCGATGAGGAAGTGCGCGCCAACGCGCGCTCCCGCAGCGCCATCATGCGCGTGGCCGAGCGCACCGCCGCGCCGTGGCGGGAGATCGACGCATGAACAAGCTCAACGCGATACTGCTGGTCATCGTGGTGTTGTCCGCCTGGTCGGTGGTCACCTCGACCCACGTGTCGCGCAAGCTCTACAGCGATTTGCAGAAGGAGCGCAAATCCGCCCAGCAGCTGGAGATCGAGTTCGGCCAGCTGCAACTGGAGCAGAGCACCTGGGGCGCGCACGCGGTGATTGAGAAAGCCGCGTCCAGCCGCCTCGACATGCATACCCCGGATCCGCGTCAGATCCAGGTGATTTCGCCTGGAAAGGGGATGTGATGCGCACTTACTCCCCGCGCCACCAGCAACGCATCCCGGACGCCAGCCCCGCGCTGCGCATGAAGCCGGGCCGCGTGCGTTTCGTATTGCTGATGCTGGCGCTGTTGTTCCTGGCCTTGATCGGCCGCGCGGTCTACCTGCAAGTGGTGCAACAGGATTTCCTGCAAAACCAGGGCGAGGCGCGTTTCCGCCGCGCGTTGACGCTGGAAGCCAACCGTGGCGTGATCACCGACCGCAACGGCGAGCCGCTGGCGATCAGCTCGCCGGTGCAGACCATCTGGGCCAGCCCGGCGGACATGGAGCCGGTGCAGCCGGCCAAGCTGCGCGAGCTGGCGGCGTTGTTGGACCTGTCGCCGGAAGAACTGTCGGCCAAGCTGTCCGACCGCAAGAAGGAATTCGTCTATGTCAAACGCCAGATCAGCCCGGAGCTGGCGGACAAGGTGATGGCGCTGGGCGTGCCCGGCATCGCCAAGCAGCAGGAATTCCGCCGCTTCTACCCGGCCGGGGAAATCGTGTCCCACATCATCGGTTTCACCGGAGTGGACGGCAAGGGGCAGGAAGGGGTGGAACTGGCGCGCGAGAAGATGCTGGCCGGCAAGGACGGCCGCCGCGTGGTGCTGAAGGACCGCCGCGGCCACATCATCGAAGACGTCGCCGCCATCGAGCCGCCGCGCGACGGCCAGAAGCTGGCGCTGGCGGTGGATCACCGCATCCAGTACCTGGCCTATCGCGAACTGAAGGCCGCGGTGGAATTGAACAAGGCCAAGGCCGGCAGCGTGGTGGTGCTGGACGCGCACACCGGCGAATTGCTGGCGCTGGCCAATTACCCCTCGTTCAATCCGAATAACCGCAGCGGCGTGACGCCGGAAATGATGCGCAACCGCGGCGTGATCGATCTGTTCGAGCCGGGCTCGACGATGAAGCCGCTGTCGATCTCGCTGGCGCTGGAAAACGGCAAGGCCGGCCTCAACACGGTGCTGGACACCCACACTTACATGATAGGCCCGGCCACCATCCGCGACGTGGCGCCGCGCCCTAGCCTGGACATCCTCGGCATCATCCAGAAATCGTCCAACGTCGGCACCAGCAAGCTGGCGCTGATGAGCTCGCCGGAACAGTCGTGGAAGCATTACGACGCGCTGGGCTTCGGCCGCGCGCCGGAAACCGGCTTCCCCGGCGAAGCCGGCGGCCGGCTGCGCGACTGGCACAACTGGCGGCCCATCGAGCAGGCGACGATGTCCTTCGGCTACGGCATCTCGGTCAGCCTGATCCAGATGGCGCGCGCCTATACCGTGTTCGCCAACGATGGCGTGATGCTGCCGATCTCGCTGTACAAGACCGCCACGCCGATGCCGGGCAAGCGCGTGCTGGCGGAAAAGACCGCGCACGAGATGCGCGATTTGCTGATCGCCAACAGCCAGCCGGGCGGCGGCGCCGTCGGCGGCCGCATCATCGGCTACAGCATAGGCGGCAAGAGCGGCACCGCGCGCAAGCTGGAAGGCCGCACCTATGTGGCCAACAAGCACCGCGCGCTGTTCATGGGCTTCGCGCCGGGCAAATCGCCGCGCGTGATCGTGTCGGTGATGATAGACGAGCCCTCCGCGGGCAAATATTACGGCGGCGCGGTGGCTGCGCCAGTGTTCTCGCAGATCGCCGGCGGCGCGCTGCGAGTATTGAACGTGCAGCCGGACGAACCCTCCAACAACACTTTATTGCCGGAATCCACCCCGGTGCCGGTGGATTTTTGATCAGATCATGAAAAGCCGTTTGACCCCATTGCCGGACTGGAATCCGGACGACATCAAACAACTGGGACTGCCCGTCAAGCGGGTGGAGACCGACAGCCGCCGCGTGCTGCCCGGCGACGTGTTCCTGGCGTGTCCCGGCCTGCATTCCGACGGCCGCGACTACATCCAGGCCGCGCTGGCGAAAGGCGCGGCCGCGGTGTTGTGGGACGACGCCGACGGCTTCGCCTGGAATCCGCTGTGGCAGGCGCCCAATCTGGCGGTGCCGAATCTGCGCGAGCGCATCGGCATGCTGGCGGCCGAGGTCTACGGCCACCCCAGCCGCGCGCTGCGCGTGATCGGCATCACCGGCACCAATGGCAAGACCTCGATTTCGCACTGGCTGGCGCAGGCCTTCTCGCTGTTGGGCCAGAAGGCGGCGCTGATCGGCACCGTCGGCAACGGCTTTTACGGCGAACTGACCGAAACCACCCACACCACACCGGACCCGGTGACGGTGCAGCAGAAGCTGGCCGAATACCGCCGCCAGGGCGCGCACGTGGTGACCATGGAAGTGTCCAGCCACAGCCTGGACCAGGGCCGCGTCAACGGCGTGGACTTCGCCACCGCGGTGCTGACCAATCTGACGCGCGACCATCTGGACTACCACGGCTCGATGGAAGCCTACGGCGAATCCAAGAAGAAGCTGTTCTTCTGGGAAGGCCTGCAGCACGCGGTGATCAATGCCGACGATGCCTTCGGCCGCCAACTGGCCGCCGAAATCGACCCGGCTCAGACTCAGGTGGTGACTTACGGCCTGGAGCAGGGCGATGTGCGCCCGCTGGCGCTGGCCGCCACGCTGGACGGCCTGCAACTGACGGTGACCACGCCCTGGGGCGTCACCGATGTGCGCACCGGCCTGGTGGGCCGCTTCAACGCCGCCAATCTGCTGGCCTGTCTGGCCACGCTGTGCGTCAACGGCGTCAGCCTGCGCGACGCCGCCGCGGTGATGGCGCGCATCCAGCCTGCGCGCGGCCGCATGCAGAGCGTGGGCGGCGCGCATGAGCCGCTGGTGGTGATCGACTACGCCCACACGCCGGACGCGCTGGAAAAAGCCTTGTCCACGCTGGCCGAGATCCGTCCGGAAGGCGGCCGCCTGTTCTGCGTGTTCGGCTGCGGCGGCGACCGCGATCCGGGCAAGCGCCCGATGATGGGCGCCATCGCCGAGAAAATCGCCGACGTGGCGGTGCTGACCAGCGACAACCCGCGCACCGAAGACCCGCAAGCCATTCTGCGCGACGTGCTCGCCGGCATGGACGCCGCGCGCATCCATGTCGAGGCGGACCGCGAAGCCGCCATCCACTGGGCGGTGAGCCAGGCGCGCGCCGGCGACGTGGTGCTGGTGGCCGGCAAGGGGCATGAGGAATACCAGGACATCGCCGGCGTCAAGCGGCCGTTTTCCGACTTCCGCGTGGCGGAAGAGGCGCTGACCGCCTGGGGGGAACGCGCATGATGACGCTGCTGCTGGCCGCCGAACTGGCCCGGGGCGCTTTGAGCGGCCCGGACGGCGACATCCTGCGCGTGGTGACCGACAGCCGCGAGGCCGGTGCCGGCGATCTGTTCGTCGCGCTGAAGGGCGAACGCTTCGACGCCCACGATTTCGTCGCCGAGGTGACGGCCAAGGGCGCGGCCGCGCTGGTGCGCGCGGATTTCGAGCTGTCCGGCGCCAGCCTGATCCGTGTGGACGACACCCGGCTGGCGCTGGGCCGGCTGGCGTCGGGCTGGGCGCAGCGTCTGCCGGCGCTGCGCATCGGCGTCACCGGCTCCAACGGCAAGACCACGGTCAAGGAAATGCTGGCCGCCATTCTGCGCCAATATGCGGGCGCGGACGCGGTGCTGGCCACCGCCGGCAACTTCAACAACGACATCGGCCTGCCGCTGACCCTGCTGCGGCTGACGCCGGCGCATCGCTACGCGGTGCTGGAGATGGGCATGAACCATCACGGCGAGCTCAGCTATCTGACCGGCCTGGCCCGGCCGCGCATCGCCTTGGTCAATAACGCGATGCGCGCCCACTTCGGCTACTTCGGCTCCACCGAGGAAGTGGCGCGCGCCAAGGCGGAAATCTTCGAAGGCCTGGACGCCGACGGCGTGGCGGTGCTCAACGCCGACGACGCCAATCTGGCGCTGTTCCGCCGCGCGGCGGACGGCCATCGCCAGATCGCCTTCGGCCTGGGCGCCGCAGCCGAGGTCCGCGCCGCCGACATCGAGCTGGACGCCTTGAGCAGCCGCTTCACGCTGCGCTGCGCCAACGGCGAACAGCGTATCGAATTGCCGGCGCCGGGCGAGCACAATGTGCGCAATGCGCTGGCCGCCGCCAGCCTGGCCTTGGCCGCCGACGTGCCGCTGGCCGACATCGCCGCCGGTCTGGCCGCCTTTGGCGGCGCCAAGGGCCGTTTGCAGCTGAAGCAAAGCCCGCGCGGCCTGAGCGTGATCGACGACAGCTACAACGCCAACCCGGATTCGATGAAGGCCGGGATCGATGTGTTGACGCGTTTGCCGGCGCCGCGCTGCTTCGTGATGGGCGATATCGGCGAACTGGGCGATAGCGCCGACGCCTTGCACGCGGAAGTGGGCGAGTACGCGCGGGCGCGCGGCATCGACCTGTTGCTGACGCTGGGCGAGGTTTCGCGCCACGCCGCCGCCGCTTGCGGCGCGCGCGGCAAACATTTTGATTCGATTGACGAGTTGTACGAGTTTCTCGACCGGCAGTTGCCGTCGGGTGCCTCCGTTCTGGTCAAGGGGTCGCGCTTCATGCGCATGGAACGGGTGGTGGAACACCTGATGCAACAATTTAGAGAGGAACAATAACGTGCTGCTCTGGCTGGCTGAATTGCTGGGCTCCCACATCCGGGCCTTCAATGTCTTCAACTACATCACGCTGCGCGCGGTGATGGCGGCGCTGACCGCGTTGGCGATCTCGCTGCTGCTGGGACCGTGGGTGATTCGCAAGCTGACCGAACTCAAGGTGGGCCAGGCGGTGCGTCAGGACGGGCCGCAGACCCATCTGGTCAAGGCCGGCACCCCGACCATGGGCGGCTCGCTGATCCTGCTGGCCATCGGCCTGACCACGCTGCTGTGGGCGGACCTGTCGAATAAATACGTGTGGCTGCTGCTGGCGGTGATGTTCGGCACCGGCGCGCTGGGCTTTTACGACGACTGGCGCAAGGTGGTGTACAAGGACCCGAAAGGCGTGTCCGCCAAGTTCAAGATGGCCTGGCAGTCCGCCATCGCCATCGGCGCCGGCGTGTTCCTGATCGCCACCGCCAAGCTGCCGGCGTCCACCGAGCTGATCGTGCCCTTCGTCAAGACCGTCGCCTACCCGCTGGGCGCGATCGGTTTCTGCGTGCTCACCTATTTCGTCATCGTCGGCACCTCCAACGCGGTGAACCTGACCGACGGCCTCGACGGCCTGGCGGCGCTGCCCACCGTGCTGGTGGCCGCCGGCCTGTCCATCTTCGCCTATGTCGCCGGCCACGCGGTGTTTTCCAAATACCTGGGCCTGCCCTTTATCCCCGGCGCCCACGAGGTGGTGGTGTTTTGCGCGGCGATGTGCGGCGCCTGCCTGGGCTTTTTGTGGTTCAACGCCTATCCGGCCCAAGTGTTCATGGGCGACGTCGGCGCGCTGGCGCTGGGCGCGGCGCTGGGCACCGTGGCGGTGATCGTGCGTCAGGAAATCGTGCTCTTGATCATGGGCGGCCTGTTCGTGATGGAAGCGCTGTCGGTGATGATCCAAGTGGCTTCCTTCAAGCTCACCGGCAAGCGAGTGTTCCGCATGGCGCCGCTGCACCATCACTATGAGTTGAAAGGCTGGAAGGAAACGCAAGTGGTGGTGCGTTTCTGGATCATCACCATGATGCTGGTGCTGGTCGGCCTGTCCACCATCAAGTTGCGTTGAGGAAGACTATGGACTACGCGAATCGTCACGTCGTGGTGGTGGGCTTGGGAGGCTCGGGCCTGGCGGCCGCGCGCTACCTGGCCGCGCACGGCGCGCGCGTGAGCGTGGCCGACGCCAAGCCGTCGGCCGAGCGCGTGGCCGAGCTGCGCGCCTTCCTGCCGCAGGCGGAAGTGCGCAGCGGCGACTTCAGCGCCCAGACCTTCGCCGACGCCGACCTGCTGGTGCTGAGCCCGGGCGTGCCGCTGAAGCATCCGGCCGTCGCCGCTTTCCGCCAAGCCGGCGGCGAGGTGATTGGCGATATCGAAGTGCTGGCGCGCGCGATCCGCGGCGATGGCAGCAAGGTGATCGCCATCACCGGCTCCAACGGCAAGAGCACCGTCACCAGCCTGGTCGGCCATTTGTGCGCCGCCGCCGGCCTGGACGCGGTGGTGGCCGGCAATATCGGCCTAGCGGTGCTGGAAGCGCAGCTGGAGCGCGAGCAAAGCGGCAAGCGCCCGGACGTATGGGTGCTGGAGCTGTCCAGTTTTCAACTGGAATCCACATTCACGCTGGAGGCTGATGCCGCCACGGTGCTGAATATTTCCGAGGACCACCTGGACCGCTACGACGATCTGCTGGACTACGCCCACACCAAGACCCGGGTGTTCCACGGCGCCGGCGCCCAGGTGCTGAACCGCGACGACGCGCTGGTGCGCGCGATGGTCCGGCCCGGCCGCGCGGTCCGGTGGTTCTCGCTGACACAGGATGCCGCATACGCGTTGCGGCAGGATGACGGCCGCTACTGGCTGAGCCTGGACGGCGAGCGGGCCTTCGATTGCGCCGAGATGAGCTTGCAGGGTCTGCACAACGCCGCCAACGCGCTGGCCGCGCTGGCCTTGTGCGAAGCCGTCGGCGCGCCGCGCGCCGCGCTGTTGAATGGGCTGAAAACTTTCCGTGGCCTTGAACATCGCGTCGAGCTGGTAGACGAAATCGGCTCGGTTGCGTTTATCGATGATTCCAAGGGCACCAATGTCGGCGCCACCGAGGCGGCGTTGAACGGCATGACGCGTCCGGTGGTGTTGATCGCCGGCGGCGACGGCAAGGGCCAGGACTTCGCGCCGCTGGCGCCGGCCTGCCGCCGCATCGCCCGCGCCGTGCTGTTGATCGGCCGCGACGCCGGCAAGATCCGCGCCGCGCTGTCCGCCACCGGCTTGCCCTTGCACGACTGCGAGACGCTGGAAGAAGCCACCCGCCGCGCGGCGGAACTGGCGCGGCCGGGCGATGTGGTGTTGCTGTCGCCGGCTTGCGCCAGCCTGGACATGTTCCGCAACTACGCGCACCGCGCCCAGGTGTTCATCGACACCGTGGCCGAGTGGAAGGCGCGGCAAGCGGAGGCGACGCGGCCATGATCGTGCACGGAGCCCGGCGCTACGCCGCCATCAAGCCGTTCGACGAAGCGCTGTCCTGGGCGCTGGCCCTGCTGCTGTCGATCAGCCTGGTGATGGTGTATTCGGCGTCCATCGCCTATGCCGAGGCCGACGCGGCCACGCACAACCGTTACTTCTACCTGATTCGTCACCTGATCTTCATGACGATAGGGCTGAGCGCGGCCTATATCGCCTTCCAGATCCCGACGGCGTTCTGGCAGAAGTATTCGGGCAAGATTTTCCTGATTGGCCTGGTGCTGCTGGTGCTGGTGTTGGTGCCCGGCATCGGCAAGATGGTCAACGGCTCGCGGCGCTGGATCAATCTGTTCGTGCTGAACCTGCAGCCGTCGGAAGTGATGAAGTTCGCCACCGTGCTGTACGCGGCGGATTACACCGTGCGCAAGAGCCATTTGCTGCACAGCCTGAAGGAAGGCTTCGCGCCGATGTTCGCCGCCATGGTGGTGGTGGCCTTTTTGCTGCTGCGCGAGCCGGACTTCGGCGCGCTGATGGTGGTGATGAGCATCGCGATGGGCGTGCTCTTCCTCGGCGGCATCAATATGCGCATCTTCAGCGGGCTGGCGGTGATGGCGGTGGGCGCCATCGTGGTGCTGATCATCTCCTCGCCGTATCGCTTGAAGCGGGTGCTGGGTTTCATGGACCCGTGGGACGACCCGTACGGCAAGGGCTACCAGCTGTCTCACTCCTTGATCGCCATCGGGCGCGGCGAGTGGTTCGGCGTCGGCCTGGGCGGCAGCATAGAGAAATTGTTTTACCTGCCGGAGGCGCACACCGACTTCATCATGGCGGTGATTTCGGAGGAGTTCGGCTTCATTGGCATCTGCGTGGTGATAGGCCTGTACGCCTGGATCGTGCGCCGCGCCTTTCACATCGGCGTGGAATCGAAAAAGCTGGAGCGCTACTACCAATCGCTGGTGGCGCAGGGTCTGGGCATCTGGCTCGGCATCCAGGTGTTTTTCAACATCGGGGTGAATATGGGCCTGCTGCCGACCAAGGGTTTGACCTTGCCGCTGATGTCATTCGGCGGCTCGGCGATGTTGATGAATTTGATCGCGGTGGCGGTGCTGCTGCGAGTTGATTATGAAAATCGCCGCATCATGCGCGGCTACAAGGTTTGATGAAGATGGCGAATCGCACGGTCATGGTGATGGCGGCTGGCACGGGTGGACACATCGTCCCCGGTCTCGCCGTGGCCAAGGAATTGCAAAGCCGGGGCTGGAAGGTGGTGTGGCTGGGCACTCGCCGCGGCATGGAGAACAAGCTGGTGCCGCCAACCGGCATTCCGCTGGAGCGACTGAACTTCCACGGCGTGCGCGGCAAGGGCTTGCTGGGCTCGCTCAAGGGCGCGCTGCAGCTGGTCGGCGCTTTCTTCAGCAGCGCGGCGCAGATTTTCCGCCATCGCCCGGACGTGGTGCTGGGCATGGGCGGTTATGTTTGCCTGCCCGGCGGCGTGATGGCGGGCCTGCTGTGGAAGCCGCTGGTCCTGGTCAACGCCGATGCCGGTCTGTTGTTGAGCAATAAGGCCTTGCTGCCCTTCGCCAAGAAACTGGCCTGCGGCTTCGACGGCGACGCGGCGCGCAACGGCAAGGCGCTGGTCACCGGCAATCCGGTGCGCGGCGAGATCGAGAGCATCGCCGCGCCGGCGGAGCGCTTCGCCGGCCGCAGCGGTCCGCTGAAGGTCTTGGTGGTGGGCGGCAGCCTGGGCGCCAAGGCATTGAACGAAACGCTGCCGCAGGCGATGGCCAAGTTGCCGGCCGACAAGCGGCCGCGACTGACGCATCAGACCGGCGAGGCGAATTTCGCCGCGGTCGAAGCGGCTTATCAGGCCGCGGGCCTGCGGGAGCAGGTTGAACTGCTGCCCTTCGTCGACGATATGCCGCAGCGCCTGGCCGAATGCGATCTGGTGATCTGCCGCGCCGGCGCGATCACGGTCAGCGAATTGTGCGCGGCCGGCGTGCCCAGCGTGCTGGTGCCGCTGGTGGTGTCCACCACCGGCCATCAGCGCGACAACGCCGAGTGGATGGCGCAGGCCGGCGCGGCCTGGCATCTGCCGCAGAAGGAATTGAACGCCGACGGGCTCGCGAGCCTGCTGGCGGGTTTGGATCGAGACCAGTTGCTGGACAAGGCCGAACGCGCGCGCGCGCTGGCTCGTTCCGGCGCGGCCGGCCGGGTGGCCGACCTGTGCCAGCAGCTGGCCAGGGAATGACAGGGCGTCATACGAGCGCTCAAGCAGAGACACAGACATGAAACACAGGGTCAAACACATACATTTCGTCGGCATCGGCGGCGTCGGCATGTGCGGCATCGCCGAGGTGCTGCACGGCCTGGGCTTTACCGTGTCCGGTTCCGACATGGCGGAAAGCGCCACCAGCAAGCGGCTGATCGATCAGGGCATCCGTGTGTTCTACGGCCACGACGCCACCTATATGCACGGCGCCGACGTGGTGGTGACCTCCACCGCGGTCAAGGCCGACAACCCGGAAGTGCTGGAAGCGCGCGCCAACAAGATCCCGGTGATTCCGCGCGCGATGATGCTGGCGGAACTGATGCGCTTCAAGCAGGGCATCGCCATCGCCGGCACCCACGGCAAGACCACCACCACCAGCCTGACCGCCTCGGTGCTGGGCGCGGCCGGCCTGGATCCCACCTTCGTCATCGGCGGCAAGCTGACCGCGGCCGGCACCAATGCGCGCCTGGGCTCTGGCGAGTTCCTGGTGGCCGAGGCCGATGAATCGGACGCCTCCTTCCTGCATCTGACTCCGGTGATGGCGGTGGTGACCAATATCGACGCCGATCACATGGACACCTATGACCACAGCTTCGACAAGCTCAAGCAGGCCTTCGTCGACTTCCTGCAGCGGCTGCCGTTCTACGGCCGCGCGGTGCTGTGCGTGGATGACCCCAATGTGCGCGAGATCCGCGGCCGCATCACCAAGCCGGTGACCACCTACGGCCTGGACGACTCCGCCGACATCTACGCCGAGAACGTGCGCGCCGCCGCCGGCCAGATGCATTTCGACGTGGTGGTGAAGAACGGCAAGGAAGTGCGCTTCCCGGTGGTGCTGAACATGCCGGGCCGTCACAACGTGCTCAACGCGCTGTCCGCCATCGCCATCGGCCTGGAGTGCGGCGCCAGCGTGGAAGCGATCCAGCAAGGCCTGGCCGAATTCGCCGGCGTCGGCCGCCGCTTCCAGCGTTACGGCGAAGTGCCGGCCAAGGCCGGCGGCAGCTTCACCCTGGTGGACGATTACGGCCATCACCCGGTGGAAATGGCCGCCACGCTGGCCGCGGTGCGCGGCGCCTTCCCGGACAAGCGCTTGGTGCTGGCCTTCCAGCCGCACCGCTATACCCGCACCCGGGACCTGTTCGAGGACTTCGTCAAAGTGTTGTCCGGCGTGGACGCGCTGCTGCTGTCCGAAGTCTATGCCGCCGGTGAAGCGCCCATCGTCGCCGCCGACGGCCGCGCCTTGGCGCGCGCGGTGCGGGTTTTGGGCAAGGTGGAGCCGGTGTTCGTCGAGGACATCGCCGAGATGCAGCAGACCATTTTCGATCAGGCTCGCGACGGCGACGTGGTGGTGACCATGGGCGCGGGTTCCATCGGCGCGGTGCCAGCCAAAGTGGCGGCGGGCGCGTGATGATGAATGACAAGGACAAGGCAATGAAGCAGTACGGCAAGGTGGCGGTGATGATGGGCGGCAGTTCCTCCGAGCGCGAAGTGTCGCTGATGAGCGGCGCCGGCGTGCTCGCGGCCCTGCAGTCCCGTGGCGTGAACGCCCATAAGTTCGATCCGTCGGAACAGCCGCTCAGCGCGTTGCAGGAAGAAGGCTTCGACCGCGTGTTCAACATCCTGCATGGGCCCTTCGGCGAAGACGGCACCTTGCAGGGGGTGCTGGAAAGCATGGGCCTGCCGTATACCGGCTGCGGCGTGATGGCATCGGCGATCTGCATGGACAAATGGCGCACCAAGCTGTTGTGGCAGGGCGCCGGCCTGCCGATTCCGGAATTCGAGCTGCTGGACGAACACAGCGATTTCGCCGCGGTGGAGGCCAAGCTGGGCCTGCCCATCTTCGTCAAGCCGGCCACCGAGGGTTCCAGCATCGGCGTGACCAAGGTCAAGCAGCCGGGCGCACTGAAGGCGGCGTTCGAGGAAGCGCGCAAATACGACAGCATCGTGATCGCCGAGCGTTTCATCGGCGGCGGCGAATACACCTGTGCGGTGATAGGCGACACGGCGTATCCGACCATCAAGATCGAGCCGGCGACCGAGTTCTACGACTACGACGCCAAGTATTTCCGCGACGACACCGTTTACCGCTGCCCGTCCGGACTGAGCGAAGACATTGAGCGGCGCGCGCGCGAATTGTCGCTGGCCGCATTCCGCGTGCTGGGCGGCCGCGGCTGGGGCCGAGTGGATTTCCTGATGGACGAGGCCGGCGGCATTTACCTGCTGGAAGCCAACACCAATCCGGGCATGACCAGCCACAGCCTGGTGCCGATGGCGGCGCGGGCGATGGGCATCAGTTACGAGGACTTGTGCCTCAAGGTTCTGGATATGGTGCATGTGGGATAACCATCAGCTGCTTAGAGGCCTGGCCAACTTGATGCTGGCCGCCACCGCGCTGATGTTGCTGTACGCAGGAGGGTTCTGGTTGACGCACGCGCCGGTGTTTCCGGTGAAGAAGATCCAGATTCGCGGCGACATGAAACGCGTGACGCCGGAACAGCTGAAGTTCATTGCCGAGCACGAGTTGTCCGGCACCTTCTTCACGCTGGACATCGACAAGACGCGGGCGGCCTTCGGCAAATTGCCGTGGGTGCGGGATGCCCAGGTGCGGCGGCGCTGGCCGGACGCGCTGGACATCTCGGTGGAAGAGCATGTGGCGCTTGCGCGCTGGGGAGAGAACGGCCTGGTCAATACCCGAGGAGAGCGGTTCGACGCCGCCAGCGACCAGGACCTGCCGGTGTTTTACGGGCCGGCGGGGGCAGAGAAGGACATGAGCGAAATGCTGGGAGGGCTGCGCCAGGATCTGGCGCCGGCGAGTGTCAAGCCGGCGGCGCTGTGGCTGTCCAGCCGCCGCGCCTGGAAAGTGGGGCTGGACAACCAGGTGCAGCTGGAGCTGGGACGCAACGACGTGAGTCCGCGCGCCCGCCGCTTCGCCCAGTACTGGAAGAGCAAATTGGCGGCGCTGCCGTACTCCATTGAGTACGTTGATATGCGCTACCCGAATGGATTCGCCGTGCGGATGCCCGATTACAAGGCGCCGCCGGCCAAGGGAAACAAGTAATTAGCAGTTGGAGCGACAGGTGAGCAAACCAAAGGAAAGCAAGAACATGCTGGTTGGCCTCGACATCGGCACATCCAAGATTGTGGCGATCGTCGCAGAAGTCCTGGAGGACGGCCAACTCAATATCGTCGGCATGGGCCACACCCCGTCGCGCGGTTTGAAGCGCGGCATGGTGGTGAACATCGAATCCACGGTGCAGGCCATCCAGCGCGCGCTGGAAGAGGCGGAACTGATGGCCGACTGCAAGATTCACGAGGTGTTCGCCGGCATCGCCGGCAGTCACATCAAGAGCGTGAACTCGCACGGCATGGTGGCGATCAAGGATCGCGAAGTCACCAAGATGGACATCGACCGCGTGATTGAAACCGCGCGCGCGGTGACCATTCCGCCGGACCATCAGGTGCTGCACATCCTGACCCAGGAATACAGCATCGACGGCCAGGAAGGCGTGCGCGAGCCGCTGGGCATGAGCGGCGTGCGGCTGGAAGCCAAGGTGCACATCGTCACCGGCGCGGTGTCCGCCGCGCAGAACGTGACCAAGTGCGTGCGCCGCTGCGGCCTGGAAGTGTCCGACCTGGTGCTGCAGCCGATGGCTTCCGCCATCGCGGTGCTGTCGGAAGACGAAAAAGACCTGGGCGTTTGCCTGATCGACATCGGCGGCGGCACCACCGATATCGCGGTCTACGCCAATGGCGCGATCCGCCACACCGCGGTGATTCCGATCGCCGGCGACCAGATCACCAACGACATCGCCATGGCCTTGCGCACCCCGACCAAGGAAGCCGAGGACATCAAGATCCAGCACGCGGTGGCGCTGGTGGCGATGGCCGACCCCAGCCAGATGATAGAAGTGCCGGGCGTGGGCGAGCGCGGGCCGCGGCAGATGTCGCGCGCCACGCTGGCCGAAGTGGTGGAGCCGCGGGTGGAAGAGTTGTTCCAGCTGGTGCAGCAGGAACTGCGCCGCAGCGGTTTCGAGGATTTGCTGTCCTCCGGCATCGTGCTCACCGGCGGCGCCAGCCTGATGCCGGGCATGGTGGAGCTGGCGGAAGAAGTATTCCACATGCCGGTGCGCGTCGGCGTGCCCAAGTATGTGGGCGGCCTGGCGGAAGTGGTGAAGACCCCGCGCTTCTCCACCGGCGTCGGCCTGCTGTTGTACGGCAAGGACCAGATTCAAACGCATGCCGGCCCCAAGGTGGAGACGGCGGGTGTGGGCCAGATGTTCACGCGCATGAAGGCGTGGTTTGCTGGCAATTTTTAAGAGTTTGTTGACGATCCGCGGATCGTGAACATTGTACTAAGCGCTACGCGGCCGGCGCACTCGCTGGCCACGATAGCGATCGGGCAGATGTATCTGAAGTAGGTAGCTCATCTTTATTGAGGAGAGAAAAATGAGCGGAATGGTCTTCGAAGTTATGCAAGAAACCGCCAATGTGGCGATCATCAAAGTCATCGGCGTCGGCGGCGGCGGTTGCAACGCCATCGACAATATGATTGAAGGCAATGTGCACGGCGTGGAATTCATCTGCGCCAACACCGACGCCCAATCGCTGCTGCGCAACAAGTCGCCGCAGAAACTGCAGCTGGGCAACAACCTGACCCGTGGCCTGGGCGCGGGCGCCAACCCGGAAGTGGGCCGCAGCGCGGCGCTGGAAGACCGCGAACGCATCGCCGAGATGCTGCGCGGCTCCAATATGGTGTTCGTCACCGCCGGCATGGGCGGTGGCACCGGTACCGGCGCGGCGCCCGTTGTCGCCGAAGTGGCCAAGGAAATGGGCATCCTGACCGTGGGCGTGGTCACTCGTCCGTTCGAGCACGAAGGCAAGCGCATGAAAGTGGCGCAGAACGGCATCGAGGATCTGAAAAAGCACGTTGATTCGCTGATCGTGATCCCCAATGAAAAACTGATGGAAGTGCTGGGCGACGACGTGACCATGCGCGAAGCCTTCCGCGCCGCCGACGACGTGCTCAAGGGCGCGGTGGCCGGCATCGCCGAAGTGATCACTTGCCCGGGCCTGATCAACGTCGACTTCGCCGACGTGCGCACCGTGATGAGCGAAATGGGCCTGGCGATGATGGGTTCCGCCTACGCCTCCGGCATCGACCGCGCTCGCGTGGCCGCCGAGCAGGCCGTGGCCAGCCCGTTGCTGGACAACATCACGCTGGAAGGCGCGCGCGGCGTGCTGGTCAACATCTCCACCGCGCCTGGCTGCCTGAAGATGAGCGAGTATCGCGAAATCATGGGCATCGTGCGCCAGTACGCGGATGAAGACGCGCAGATCAAGTTCGGCACCGCCGAAGTGGAAGACATGCCGGAAGACACCATCCGCGTGACCCTGATCGCCACCGGCCTGGGCCAGAAGAAGACCGCGCGCAATACCGAGGAGCGTCCGGAATACATCAAGATCGTCAAGACCGGCACCGACGACCGCGCGGTGGAAGTGGTCAGCTACGACGACTTCGATACCCCGGCCATCATGCGCCAGGGCCGTCGCCGCGCCGCGCCGTCCATGGACTTCTCCAACCCGGAAGTGAGCGAAAGCTATGACATCCCGGCCTTCCTGCGCAAGCAGGCGGACTGAGGCGGAGCCGCTATAGAAGAAAGCTATTTCGTACTGCAAATCAATCAATAAAGTGCGGTTTTTGACTGTGCTAGAATCGGGCATTCCCATTTGTTCGAGATGCCCGACATGATATTGCAGCGCACGCTGAAACAAGCGATAAGCGCCACGGGTGTGGGTTTGCACTCCGGCGAGCGGGTGAAGCTCACCCTGCTGCCGGCCGCGCCCGACACCGGGATCGTCTTTCGCCGCACCGACTTGCCCGAGCCGGTGGAGGTGAAGGTGGATCCATCGCTCGTCAACGACACGCGACTCTCCTCCACGCTGGTGACAGACACCGGCGTGCGTGTCGGCACGATCGAGCATTTGATGTCGGCCCTGGCGGGCTTTGGCATCGACAACCTCGTGATTGAGGTCACGGCGGCGGAGATCCCCATCATGGACGGATCCGCCGCCCCTTTCATTTACCTGCTGCAGACCGCGGGCGTGGTCGAGCAGGGCGCCAAGAAGCGCTTCATCCGCGTCACCCAGACGGTGGAGGTGGAAGAGCGCGGCGTGTGGGTGAAGCTGGAGCCGCACGAGGGCTTCAAGGTCACGTTGTCCATAGACTTCAACCATCCGGCCTTCAATCTGGCGCCGCAGACGGTGGCGGTGGATTTCGCGCGCCATTCCTATACCGACGAGATCAGCCGCGCGCGCACCTTCGGCTTCATGCACGAGGTGGAGTACATGCGCAACCACGGCCTGGGCCGCGGCGGCAGCCTGGACAACGCCATCGTCATCGACGACGAATACGTGCTGAATCCGGAAGGCCTGCGTTTCCCCGATGAATTCGTTCGCCACAAAATCCTGGACGCCATCGGCGACCTCTACATCATCGGCCACCCGTTGATCGCCGCCTTCTCCGGCCACAAATCCGGCCACGCGATGAACAACAAGCTGTTGCGCAAGCTGCTGGAGACGCCGGAAGCGTGGGAATACGTCAGCTACGACGACCCGCTGGACGCGCCGTCCAGCTTCCACCGGCTGCCGGAGGTGGCCTAGCGGTGTTTGGTTTCTGGCGCCTGTGGCTGCTCGTCACCATCCTGCTGCTGGGCTGGGCAGGCGTCTGTTATCTATTGACCCGCAATCCGCTCTACCTGCGCTACCTCGGCCGCATCGCCCGCTGGAGCGGCGGCCTGGTGGTGCTGGTCAGCGCCTTCTGGCTGATTTACCGGCTGCTGTCCTAGCAGGCCGGAGGAGTGATGAACCCATGTCCGAATTGACTCATTTCGACGCCGGCGGCCAGGCCCATATGGTCGACGTCGGCGCCAAGGCGCACAGCCGCCGCCGCGCGGTGGCCGAAGGCCGCATCCGCATGCTGCCCGCCACCTTCGCGCTGGTGAAGGATGGCGGCCATAAAAAAGGCGATGTGCTCGGCATCGCCCGCATCGCCGCGATCATGGCGTCCAAGAAGGCCGCGGACCTGATCCCGCTCTGCCATCCGATCGCGCTGACCCGCGTGGCGGTGGACTTCGAACTACTGGAGGCCGATAGCGCCGTGCGCATCGAAGTCACCGCGGAATGTAGCGGCCAGACCGGGGTGGAAATGGAAGCGCTGACCGCCGCCAATGTCGGCCTGCTGACCATTTACGATATGTGCAAGGCGGTGGATCGCGGCATGGTCATCGAGGGCGTGCGGCTGCTGGAGAAAGAGGGCGGCAAGAGCGGGCATTGGCGGGTGGAAGGCTGACGGTCCACGCAGGGCGGCAAACAAGAGCCTTACCTTGTATGCTGTGTATACATTGTGGTTTCAGGAGGAGTTGCCATGAGTGTCATGTCCGTGAGAGTGGCCGATGATGTCGCCCAGCAACTCGAAGCTTTGGCGCATGCGACCGGTCGCAGCAAATCATTCCTGGTGACGCAAGCCATCGGCGATTATCTGGAGCGTGAGGCTTGGCAGGTGCAGGCTATTGAGGCGGGCTTGAAGGAAGCGGATGCCGGCGATTTCGCTTCCTCCGACGAAGTGAGCGCATTCTTCGCCAAGCATGGAGCATAAGTGCGGCTCGTCTGGCTGCGGAGCGCGCTGCAAAATCTCCAGCAAGAGGCAGAGTTCATCGCCGAGGAAAACCCCGCCGCGGCCGCCCTGGTGAGGGCGGTCAGAGCCGCAACCAAGCATCTGGCGGATTTTCCCGAGACAGGCAGACCTGGACGCGTCCCTGGCACGCGCGAACTGGTGCTGGAAGGCTACCCCTACCTGATTCCCTATCGGGTCAAGGACGATCAGGTTCAAATTCTCCGCATATTCCATACCCGCCGTCGGCCGCCCAAACGTTGGTGAGTATTGGCGCTGGTTGGAAGTTTACGGCGTTTGCTCCGCGCCGGCCCGCGACGCTTGACGCCTACGTTCGGTTGGCTTGTCCCGCCAATAGCCGGCCAAGAGCGAGCCGGAAATATTGTGCCAGACCGAGAACAGCGCGCCGGGCAAGGCCGCCAGCGGGCTGAAGTAGGCCTTGCCCAGCTGGGCGGCCAGGCCGGAGTTCTGCATGCCCACCTCGATCGCCAGCGTGCGGCACACCGATTCGTCGAAGCCCAGCAAGCGTCCTCCCCAATACCCGCCCAACAGGCCGATGGCGTTGTGCAGCATCACCGCCAGAATGGTCAGCCAGCCCACCGTGGCGATGTGGTTCTTGCTGCCGGCGACGATGGCGGCGATCAGCGCGACGATGGCCAGCATCGACAACAGCGGCAGCAGCGGCTCCAGCCGGCGGACCTGGGGCGTGAAGAAGCGATGGGCCAGCAGGCCCAGGCCTATCGGCAGGATGACGATCTGCAGAATGCTCAGCAGCATCGCCGCCACTTCCACCTTGATCGCCGCGTCCACGTACAGCCGGGTCAGCAGCGGCGTGGCCACCACGCCGACCAGCGTCGACAGCGAGGAAATGGTGACCGACAGCGCCACGTCGCCGCGCGATAGATAGATGATCACATTCGACGCGGTGCCGCTGGCGACGCTGCCCACCAGAATCATGCCGATGGCCAGCTGCGGCGGCATCTGGAACAGCCGCGCCAGCGCCCAGGCCGCCAGCGGCATCACCAGATAGTGCAGACCCAGGCCGGCCAGCACCGGCGCCGGCCGGCTCAGCACCCGCTTGAAATCGTCCAGCGTCAGCGTCAGCCCCATCGCGAACATGATTACCGCCAGCAGCAGCCCGGTATGCGGCAGCAGCGGGGTGAACGCCGCCGGCCGCTGGTAAGCGACGGCGGACAGCAGCAGGGCCCATAGCGGGAACAGGCGGGTGATTGTGGCGAGCACGGCGACTCCTGGCGGCGGACGATGCGCCCATCATAGGCGATGCGCCCCGGTGTCTGGCAAGTCCGCGCGCGCATGGCTGATCCAGCGTCAGCCGTCGGCTGCGCAATCGTCTTTTGCCAGCGGCGGCGCGGCGCGGTTTAATCGGGTCTTCGATTCCATGGAGCGCGCGATGCAAGCGACGATTGCCGGCAAGACCGTGGCCGACTGGCAGGCCAGCCACCCCTTATTGACGTCCTTGATGGCCTTGCGGCCTTTGAGCTGGTTCAACCCCGCGCTGGCGCCGGCGGCGGAAGCGCTGGCCGACGTGGGCTTGAGCCGGGCCGATGTCGCGGACGCCGATGCGCGTTTGCGCCGTTTCGCGCCCTATCTGGCGCGGGTGTTTCAGGACGCGGCCGCCAGCGGCGGCATCATCGAATCGCCGCTGCTGCCGCTGCCGGCGATGCGCGCGGCCTTGTGGGCCGAGGCCGGGTTGGCGGACGGCGGCGGCCTGTGGCTGAAGGCGGATAATCTGTTGCCGATTTCCGGCTCCATCAAGGCGCGCGGCGGCATTTACGAGGTATTGAAGCACGCGGAAAGCTTGGCGCTGAGTCATGGCCTGCTGCGGGAGGGGGACGACTACGCCGGGCTGGACAGCGCCGAGGCGCGGGCCTTCTTCGGCGGCTACCGGGTGGCGGTGGGCTCCACCGGCAACCTGGGCCTGTCCATAGGCATCATCAGCGCCAAGCTGGGCTTCCAGGCCAGCGTGCATATGTCGGCGGACGCGCGGCAGTGGAAGAAGGATTTGCTGCGCAGCCATGGGGTCGAGGTGGTCGAGTATCCGTCCGATTACAGCGTGGCGGTGGCCGAAGGCCGCAAACAGGCGGCGTCCGATCCGCGCTGTCATTTCGTCGACGACGAGAATTCGGTCAATCTATTCCTTGGTTACGCGGTGGCGGCGGAGCGTCTGCGCGGCCAGTTGGCGGAGCAGGGCGTCCGGGTGGACGCGGAACACCCGCTGCTGGTGTATCTGCCCTGCGGCGTCGGCGGCGGGCCGGGCGGGGTTGCTTTCGGCCTCAAGCTGGCTTTCGGCGACGCGGTGCATTGCCTGTTCGCCGAACCCACCCACGCGCCCTGCATGTTGTTGGGCGTTTACACCGGACTGCATGATGAGGTGGCGGTGCAGGATTTCGGCATCGACAATCTGACCGCCGCCGACGGCCTGGCGGTGGGCCGCCCGTCCGGCTTCGTCGGCCGCGCGATGCAGCGGTTGATAGACGGCTATTACACGGTGGACGATGCCGAGCTCTACCGCTTGCTGGCCTTGCTGGAGCGCGAGCAGGGCTTGCGGCTGGAGCCGTCGGCGCTGGCCGGCATGCCGGGGCCGCTGCGGGTGTTGAGCGAGACCCAGGGTTACCGCCAGCGGCTGGGCTTGAGCCCGGAGCGGCTGGCGCGCGCCAGCCATCTGGTGTGGGGCACCGGCGGCGGCATGGTGCCGCCGGCGGAAATGGACGCCTATCTGGCGGAAGGCCGGCGACGGCTGACGGCGTGAACGATGCTGGCGATATGCTGAATCTTCCTCCGCGCGCCGGTGTCCGCCTGGACGGCGCGCAATGGTCCAATCTGCACACCTTCGCGGCGGCGGCGCGGCATCTGAGCTTCGCCCGCGCCGCGGCAGAGCTGTGTCTGAGCGCCAGCGCGGTCAGCCATCGCATCGCCCGGCTGGAACGGGCGCTGGGCACCCGCCTGTTCCTACGGTTGACCCGCAGCCTGAGGCTGAGCGAGGACGGCGCACGCATCTATCAGGCCTGGCTGGCCGGTCAAGCTCAGCTGGAGGCCGCGCTGAATCCGCAGGAGGAAGCCGAGCCGGCCGGCGCGGTGGCCTTGTACGCGCGGCCCTCGCTGGCGCAATGCTGGCTGGCGCCGCGGCTGGCGGACTTCGCCGCGCGTCATCCGCGCATCGCGCTGGACATCCGCAGCGGCAACGAAATGGTGGATTTTCGCAGCTGGAATATCGACCTGGCGCTGTATTACTCGGCCGGCGAGTTTCCCGGCCTGGACGCGCAGCGCCTGATGGATGAGCAAGTGGCGCCGGTGTGCAGCCCGGAGTACGCGGACAGGCACGGCCTGCGCGACAATCCGGCGGCCTTGGCCGCATGCCTGCTCTTGCACGACGCCCAGGCCTGGGAGCGGGCGGCTCACGATGCCGAATGGCGGGAGTGGGCGCGGTGTCATGGCGTGGCGCTGCCGGCGCGGGGCATCAGCTTCGACCGCTCCGAGCTGTGCGCGCAGGCGGCCGCGCATCACGCCGGCGTGGCGCTGGGGCGGCGGCGGCTGGTGCAAGCGTTGTTGGATCGCGGCGAACTGATGCTGCCGCTGGGGCCGTTTCAACCCTTGGGGCCGCAAGCTTATTACCTGGTGCGCCCGCCGCAGGCGCCATCGCCGCGGGTGCGCGCGGTGATGGACTGGCTACGGGCTTGCGCGGCGGATTAGGCGGCCCGACTTCCTCTTTTCATTCCCGGCCTCTCGCGCGGGTTCCCGGCGGCATGCTAGTCTGCTCCAGTTCAATGTCATGAAGATTGCCGGAGGCGCTTGATGATCACCCTGTACCAGTTCGGCCCGGCCCTGGGCCTGATGGACCCCAGCCCCTTCGTGGTGAAGGCGGATTTGCTGTTGAAGCTGTCCGGCCTGCCTTACCGCCGCGAGCGCGGCGATATGCGCAAGGCGCCCAAGGGCAAGCTGCCCTGCATCGACGACGATGGCCAGATCGTGCCGGACTCCACGCTGATCCGCCTGCACCTGGCGGACAAGCACGGCATCACGCTGGACGCTGGCCTCAGCGAGGAGCAGAAGGCGCTGGCCTGGAGCGTGGATTGCATGCTGGGCGAGCATTTCTACTGGGGCATCGTGCATGAGCGCTGGATGGTGGACGCGTATTTCGAGCGCGGTCCCAGCGTGTTCTTCAAGGGCGTGCCGGCCTTGCTGCGCGGCTTGGTGACGAGGCTGGTGCGGCGCAAGGTGCGCGCCAATCTGCAGGGGCAGGGCATGGGCCGTTTCAGCGTGGCGGAGCGCCTGCGGCTGCTGGAGGCGGACGTGGCGGCGCTGTCAGCCTTGTTGGGCGAGCAGCGTTATTTCATGGGCGACACCGCCACCTGGATAGACGCCAGCGTCTACGCCTTCGTCAGCAGCGCGCTGACCGACGCGATGGGGGAAACCCCGTCGCGGGCGCTGATGCTGGCAAGGCCGAATCTGGTGGCCTATGCGGAAAGACTGAGGGCCGAGTTTTACAGTGGATAGGCTGGCTGGGCCCACAGCGCCGCGGTAAGAACCTGTTTACGATCTGCTGCGCGTCGTGAAGCGTTGCACGGTGAGGACAAGCTCAAAATGCTCATGTACCACGAGTACATTCCGCTTTTTCGCTCGTTTTCGCCTTGTCTCGCCTTAGCTCGCGAGACTTTGAACAGGCTCTAAGACAAAAACAAAGGGGAAAACATGAAGATGAGCAGACTGCTGCCCTTGGCGGCTTCATTGTGCGCGGCCGGCGCCTGGGCCGACGCCGCGCCGGATTATGGCCGCTACGGCATTGATTTGAACGGCATCGATCCGGCGGTGCGGGTGCAGGATAATCTGTCGCTGCACGCCAATGGCCGCTGGATCCAGAACACGGTGATTCCGGCCGAGCGCTCCTCGGCGGGCGTGGCGGAAACCTTGGTGGACCGCAATCTGGAACGGCTGCGCCAGTTGATCGAACAGGCCGGCCAGCGTACGGACGGCGGCGCGGAAGCGGGGCAGATCTCCGCGCTATACCGCAGCTTCATGGACGAGGACGCCATTGTCCGGCGCGGGCTGGAGCCGCTGCGCGAATCGCTGCGGGCGGTGGCCGGCCTGGGCTCGGCGGCGGAGGCGGTGCGCTATATGGGCCGCTTGCAGGATCAGCCGGTGGATACGCCGTTCCGCTTCTACGTGAGCCAGGATTCCAAGAATTCCGCCGCCTACCTGGCCGGTGTCGGCCAGTCCGGCCTGGCGATGGACCAGGACTACTACCTGGGCAAGTCCGCCGACTTCGCCGCCGCGCGCCAAGCTTATCAGGCCTATCTGGAACGGCTGTTCACGCTGGCGGAACTGGACCAGCCGCAAAGCCGCGCCCGCGACGTGCTGGCCTTCGAGACTCGGCTGGCGAAAATCCAGTGGACCAATGTCGAGAACCGCGATATCCAGAAAACCTATAACAAGCTGAGCCGGGCCGAACTGGCGCGCCGGCAGCCCGGCTACGATTGGCCGGCCTTGCTGAGCGATGCCGGCCTGGGCGCGGCCGAGCATCTGAACCTGGACCAGCCCAGCTATCTGCTCAAGCTGGCGCCGCTATTGCGGGCCACGCCGGCGGCCACGCTGCGTAATTATCTGCTGGCGCGCACGTTGGACGCCTATGCGCCCAGCCTGACGCCGGCCTTTGTCGACGCCCATTTCGATTTCTACGGCAAGACCCTGGAAGGCCGCAAACAGAACCGGCCACGCTGGAAACGCGGTGTGGGCATGGTGGAAAACGGCCTGGGCGAGGCGCTGGGCAAGCTCTATGTGGCGCGCTACTTCACGCCGGAGGCCAAGCGCCAGGCCGACGAACTGGTGCGCAATCTGCTGCAGGCCTACGACCAGTCCATCGACACCCTGGACTGGATGAGCGCCGCCACCAAGCGCCAGGCCCATATCAAGCTGTCCAAGTACACGCTGAAGATAGGCTATCCGGACAAGTGGCGCGATTACGGCGGCCTGCAGCTGGCGCCGGACGACCTGGTCGGCAATGTGCGGCGCATCGCGAGCTTCAATTACCGCTATATGAGCGGCAAGCTGGGCCAGCCGGTGGATCGCAAGGAATGGAGCATGACGCCGCAGACGGTGAATGCCTATTACAACCCGGCGAATAACGAGATCGTGTTCCCGGCCGCGATTCTGCAAGCGCCGTATTTCGACCCCGGCTTTGATCCGGCGGTCAACTACGGCAGCATAGGCGCCACCATAGGCCACGAAATCAGCCATGGCTTCGACGATCAGGGCAGCCAGTTCGACGGCGACGGCAATATGCGCAACTGGTGGACCGCCAGCGACAAGGCGCGCTTCAAGGCGGCCACGCGCAAGCTGGTCAAGCAGTACGGCCGCTACCAGCCGGTGCCCGGCCATCATGTCAACGGCGAGCTGACCCTGGGCGAGAACATCGCCGACAACGCCGGCCTGGAAGTGGCGTACAAGGCCTATCATCTGGCGCTGGCCGGCAAGGACGCGCCGGTGCTGGACGGCATGAGCGGCGATCAGCGCTTCTTCATCGCCTTCGCCCAATCCTGGCGCAGCAAGAGCCGCGACGAAGCCACGCTCAAGCAGCTGGTGTCGGACCCGCACACGCCGGACCTGTGGCGGCCCATCGGCACCGCCAGCAATATGGAGCCCTTCTACCAGGCCTTCGGCGTCAAGCCGGGCGACAAGATGTATCTATCGCCCAAGCAGCGTTTTCATCTGTGGTGGTGAGCCGTTAGCGGAGCGTGAAGCGTTGCTCAGACTGAGCGCTTGAGCCGGCCGGGCGTGAGCCCGGCATGGCGGCGGAACATGGCGATGAAGGCGCTGTCCTGCGCATAGCCCAATTCCGCCGCCACCCGGCTGACACTTTCCCCCTCGGCCAGCAGCCGGCTGGCCTCCATCATTTTCAATTGCCGCCGCCAGGCGCTGAAGCTGAGTCCGGTCTGTTGCTGGAACAGCCGATTGACGGTGCGCGCGCTGGCGCCGGCCTGGGCGGCCAACTGCTCCAGCGTGGCCTCGTCGCCGGGCTGTTGCAATAGCTGCTCGGCAATGCGCAGTAGCCGCCTATCCTGCGGCAAGGGCAGGCTCAGCGCCTGCTCCGGCGCGCGGCCGGCCTCGTCCAGCAACACCTCCACCAGTCGCTGCCGCGCCGGCTCCAGCGGCGTCAGCGGCCATTCCGCCACCCGCACGATCAACTCGCGCAGCAGCGGGCCGACGGCGATGACCTGCGGCCGTTGCGGCAGCGCGGGGTAGACCGCGGGGTCGAAATACAGGCTGCGATAGGCGAAAGGCTTGCCGGTTTCGGCCTGGTGCCACAGCCCGGAGGGAATCCAGGCCGCCATCGTCGGCGGCAGCACGCAGCGGGTGTGGCCGATGCGGATCTGCAGCACGCCGCTGACCGCGTACATCAGTTGCGCGCGCCGGTGACGGTGCAGGCCGGAGTCATGCGGCGCCGGCGCGTCTATGGCCATGCCGACGATGGGATCGGCGAGCTGGTCCGGGTCCGGCGCCGTGGCGGGCAGGTAGCGCGGCATCTTGTCCGATTCTCAATGTTTTATGGCTATCCATCGATAATAGACGGGCTTTCATCCTCCTACAATCCGTGCTCAATTGTTTTAGGGAGGACGAAATGAAAACCGCGATCCGGGCGGCGCCGCTGGCGCTGCTGATTTTATTGCTGGGTTTTCCGCAATTGAGTGAAACCATTTACGCGCCGGCCTTGACCGAGATCGCCCAGGCTTACCGCGTCAGCGCCGGCCAGGCGCAGTTGACGATGAGCGTGTATTTCCTGGCCTTCGCCTTCGGGGTGGTGTGCTGGGGACGTTGCGCAGATCTATACGGACGGCGGCCGGCCTTGCTGGCGGCCTTGCTGTGTTACGGCGCCGGGGCGGGCTTGGCCTGGCTGAGCCGCGATTTCACCGTGCTGCTGCTGGCCAGGCTATTGCTGGCCTTCGGCGCCAGCGCCGGCTCGGTGGTGGTGCAAACCATGCTGCGCGACCGTTACCAGGGACCGGCGCTGCTGGCGGTGTTCGCCACGGTCAGCGCGGTGCTGTCCTTGTCGCCGGCGCTGGGCCCGCCGCTGGGCGCTTTGCTGGTGGCCGGTTTCGGCCATCTGGGCGTGTTCTCCGCATTGGGCGCGCTGGCCTTGCTGCTGCTGACGCTGTCGTGGCGTTTTGTCGGCGAGACCCGACCGGCGGACCTGCCGCCGCCGGCCGCCTTGGGCGCGGTGGCGGCCAGCATGGCGCGAGATCCGCGGGTGCTGGCCACGGTATGGCTGGTGGCTGGCTTCAATCTGCTGCTGTTCGGCTTTTACACGCTGGCGCCGTTCACGCTGCAATTGCTGGGCATGCCGGCCTGGTTGTTCGGCGTCAGCGGCTTGTTGGTGGCCGTCGGCGGTTTGTTCGGCGGCGCGGTCAACCGCCGGCTGGCGGCGCGCGGCGGCGCCGAGCACTTGCCACGGCTGGCCTTGATCGCCGCCGGCGCGGCGGCCCTGGTCCAGATGTTCAGCGCCTGGCCGGGTTTGTGGCCGGCGCTGGCGGCCGGCGTGCTGCTGGCCAGCCAGTTGGCGATTTCCGCGGCCTTCGGCTGCGCGATTCCGCCGCTGCTGGCCGGGGCCTTGCGGGATTACCGCCAGGTGCAGGGCACAGCCGGCGCGGTGTTGGGCTTGATGTACTACCTGCTGATCGCCGGCGGCCTGGGCTTGCTTGGCGCGGCGTATCAGCCGCATGCCTGGTACCAGCCCTTGGCGATGGTGTTGCTGTGCGCGGCGATGTGGCCGGCGGCGCGGCGATTGAATCGGTAGGGAGTTGAATATCCTGTCTGCTTCATGGCATTGTGTTAAAAATATCAAACAGAAATGGAGGGTAGAGCGATGAAGCAGGCCAGCGATATCATTGTGTTCCAGCGCCACGATGTGGCGGTGGAATCTTTTGTGGCGGCCGAGGATCGCCGCGTCGCCGGCGAATGCCGGCAAACTGTGGCCAACCACTATTCCGATCCCAGCGGTCAGTTCCACGCCGGCATCTGGAGCGGCGGGCTGGGCTGCTGGAAAGTGCGTTATAGCGAGCATGAGTTCTGCACGCTGCTGCAGGGCCGGGTGCGCGTCAGCGACGAGGCCGGGCACAGCGTGGAGTTGACGCAGGGCGATCACTTCGTGATTCCCGCCGGCTTCGTCGGCACCTGGCAGGTGCTGGAGCCGGCGTGCAAGACTTACGCGGTGTTCGAAGCGAGCCGCGCCGAATGAGCCGCAACAAACAACAGCCCCGCAATGCGGGGCTGTTTTTCGTGGCGCAGTGCTGGTTTAAAAGGTGAAACCGGCGCCGATATACATGCCGTCCGCCAGGCGGCGGTTGCGGTCGCTATTCTTGCGCTCGATATCGAAATAACGGTAGCCGGCTTCCACGGTGAAGGGGCCGATAGGGTTCCAGCGCACGCCGGCGGCGAGGTCGCTGACATTCTTGACGCTGCCGCTGGCCATGCTGTCGCCGCCGTAATAGGCCTGGCCGTAGAGGCTGACCTTGGGCGCCAGCTGGATATTGGCGCGGCCGCCGAGCAGGGCGGCGGTGCCGGAGCCGCTGCTGGGGTTGAGCCCCATCAACTTGCCGCCGGCGGCCAGGGTCACCGGGCCCAGCGGAAACGCAAACTCCAGGCCGGCGCCGCCGGCATTGCCGTTGTGGTCGCTGTTCAGGTAATCGATGGACAGGCCCAGGCCGGCGCCTTGCGGAGTGCGGCTGAACTGTTGGAAATCCTTGCCGGCGATGAAGTTGTAATCGGCGGCGTGGGCGGTGGCGGTCAGCGCGAGCAGCGCTGCGGCGCTGAAGGACAGGATTTTCATAGGGTCACTTCTCTTGGGTGAGTTCGACAATAAGGGAAGTGACCGCTATTTAAATAACAAGTTCTGCGCGCAAGCAAATATTCGCAGGTGAATTATTCACTGGCCAGCAGATTTTCCAGCTCCAGCAGCCGGGTCTTGAGGGCGGCCACTTCCGCTTCCAGCGCGGCGACGCGGCCGGCAATGCCCACCTCGATCACCCCGCAACCATTGTCGACGGCACTGGGCAACAGCTGCGGCTCGCCGCTGAGCAAATGGGCCCAGCGCGCTTCGCGCTCGCCGGGCTGGCGTTCCAGTTTCAGCACCAGCGGCGGATATTTGTCGGCCAGCGCATTGAGCGCGGTTTCCACTTCCTCCACGCCGCTGAAGCCGTAGATGCGGCCGGAGCGGGTGCGGATCTCCGCCGCGGTCTGCGGCCCGCGCAGCATCAATAGCGCCAGCGCCGCCAGCCGCGCGCCTTCTATATTCCATTCATAATTGAGCCTGTGCTCGTACTTGGCCACCCGGCTGCCGGCCGGCAGCCGCTCGGCCACCAGTTTCCTGGCGATCAGGCTGTCCAGCGCCGCGCTGAGGTCGGCTTCGGACAACTGCATCACCGGTTCGCGGCTGGTCAGTTGATTGCAGGCCGAGGCCAGACCGTTCAGGGTCATCGGATAGGCGTCCGGGGTCAGCGCCTGTTTTTCCACCAGGGCGCCCAGCGCGCGCACTTCGCGCGCTTCCAGTTGATGTGTATCCATCATGTCTCCGCTAGAGGCTGCCGGCGCCTGGAGCGACGGCGGGCCGGATTGGCATGTAGCGATTCTAGCGCGGTTGGCGCCATGACCGCACGGTGAGATCATGGCCACGGCTTGACAGCGGGCGGAGCGCTTGCCAGTCTGTGCGGTTTTTGGCTTTGCGTGGGAGGGAGCGATGACGCGAGTGGATGTATTGCTGGTGGAACTGGGGCTGGCGGCGTCGCGCACGGCGGCGCAGAATCTGATCGCCGCCGGACGGGTCCGTTGCGATGGCGCGCCGGTGAGCAAGCCCAGCCAGAAGTGCGCGCCGGACAGCCGTTTCGACATCGCCGCCGACCCGGCCGACCGCTTCGTGTCGCGCGGTGGCTTGAAGATGCTGGGCGCGCTGGAGGTTTCCGGTTTCAACCCGCGCGGCGCGCTGGCGCTGGACGTGGGCCAGTCCACCGGCGGTTTCAGTGATTGCTTGTTGCAGCAGGGCGCGCAGCGGGTGGTGGGCGTGGATGTCGGCCACGATCAATTGCATGCGCGGCTGCGCGCCGATGAGCGGATACGCTATTTCGAAGGGGTGAACGCCAGGGCGCTGGACCATGCCGCCTTGCTGGCGGCCAACGACGGCCTGCCCTTCGATCTGATGGTGTGCGATGTGTCCTTCATCTCGCTGACCCTGGTACTGCCATCGGCCTTGCCGCTGATCCGCCCGGGCGGGCATTTGCTCAGCCTGGTGAAGCCGCAGTTCGAAGTGGGCCGCGAGGGCTTGGCCAAGGGCGGCATCGTCCGTGACGAGAGCTTGTACCCGCGGGTGCAGGACAAGATCCGCCAAGCGGTGGGGGAACAGGGCTTCGAAGTGCTGAAGTGGTTTGACAGCCCGATCACCGGCGGCGACGGCAACCGCGAATTTTTCGTCTACGCGCTCAAGCGCTGATACCTGCCGGCGCGGGGCGATGTCGGATGACAAGGGCATCGCCAAACCCGCGCGCGGCGTCTATCATTCGACTTGGCCGAATTCGCTCTGCTCGCTGCGCAACACCATCACCGGACAGTTGGCGCGGCGCAGCAGGTTCTGGGCGAAGCTGCCCAACAGCAGATGCGCGATGCCGCTGCGGCCATGGGTGCCGAGCACGATCAAGCCGGCCTGGTGGCTGTCAGCGTAGCGCACCAGCAGTTCCGCCATATCGGTGCCGCCGTCCCAGCTTTCCGCCATGTGGATCTGCACTTGGGCGACGCCGGCTTCGACCGCTTGCTTGCGCGCCTGCTCCAGCACACGGTTGCCGTCGCGGAAGGCTTGGTCGTGCAGCTCATGGGTGCCGAGCAGGCCGACGCCTTCCACCGCCAGGTCGCGCAGGCTGGCGATATGGAACAGGGTCAGGCTGGCTTTGCAGAACTTGGCGATGCGGATGGCTTCTTGTAGCGCCTTATCGGAATTGCTGCTGCCGTCCAGCGCGGCGATGATGTGTTGGTACATGTTCTTATGTCCTTTGTGGCAGTGAGACGATGGGGCTTGGCGCCGCTAACAAAACCTCAGGCAAGGCGCTCCGACGCAGGCAGCACTCGAGTGCGGCAAGCCGGCGCAACGCAGCATCAGGGCTTGGTTAGCCGCTCTTATTGGGACAGCATATCGCGGCCGGCGATATAGGCCAAGTTTGCCTGGTTGGGGTTTGACTTGAAGCAAGCCGCGGTCCCAGCCGCGCCGCCGCTTGGCGCGCGGCCGTTGACGATGGGGCGGGACGGCGTTTTACAATTCGATTATCTGATTAAAGGTTTGATGGGAATGGCGGTATTTCTATTGATCATCGGCGGCTGTCTGCTGGCTTTGCTGGCCTGGGTGCTGTATTCGCGCCGCGGACCGCGTCCGGAAAAACGCGCGCGCGCCGAGGACAAGGTGTATGCGCTGAACACCCAGATCCGCAGCGTGGAGCCGCCCGAGCACACCACCGGGGTGGCGTTCGGGGTCTTGCTGAAAGCCGCGCGCGGCGACCGCGCCGCGGTGGAGAAGTGGATCGTGGCGGAACAATACCGCGGTAGCGTGCCGGTCAGCCGCGAAGAAGCGATAGAGTTGCTGGCGCGGCGGCTGCTGCTGAGCCGCAACTGAGGCGCTTGGCGCGAGGCAATCAAACAGGCCCGCGTCAGCGGGCCTGTTGGCATTGGTCAACGGGTTTTCAGGCCAGCAGGCCCAGGTATTGACGCTCCCACGGCGTAATCTGGCTATGGTAGTGAGTCAGCTCCACCTCCTTCACCGCCAGATAGGCGGCGCTGAATTCGGCGCCGAACAACTGCTTGGCGGCTTCGCCGGCGGCCATCGCCTCGCAGGCGGCGTCCAGCGTGCTCGGCAGGCTGGCGCGCTCGCTCTTGAACACATTGCCGCAGGCGGGCTCGCTGGGCCGCAGCCGGCCTTCCATGCCGAGCAGGCCGGCGCCCAGGCTGGCGGCCAGCGACAGATAGGGATTGGCGTCGCAGCCGGGCAGCCGGTTTTCCACGCGGCGCCCTTCCGGACCGGACACCGGCACCCGCAGGCCCACCGAACGGTTATCCAGACCCCAGCTCAGATTGACCGGCGCGGCCATGCCCTTGACGAAGCGGCGGTAGGAATTGGGGCTGGGGCAGAATAGCGGCATCAGTTCCGGCAGATAGCGCTGCAGGCCGGCGATGAAGCCGTGAAACTCTTCGGATGCCTCGCCGTCGGCGCGGCTGAACACATTGTCGCCGTGCGAGTCCACCACGCTCTGGTGCAAATGCATCGAGCTGCCTGGCTGACCCGGCAGCGGCTTGGCCATGCACACCACGCTGAGGCCGTGGCGGTTGCCTATTTCCTTGAGCGCGGTCTTGAACAGAAAGGTCTGGTCGGCCAGCGCCAGCGCATCGCCGTGCTTGAGGTTGATCTCGAACTGGCTGGGGCCCATCTCGTGGACAAAGGTATCGGTGGCGATGCCCAGCATTTCGCAGGCGCGGTACAGGTCGTCGAAATAGGCTTCCAGATCGTTGAGCGAGGAAAAGCTGAAGGAGTCGAAGCCGGCCTCGCGGCGGCCGCTGCGCAGCGTCGGCGGCTGAAACGGCTGTTGCGGGTCGCCGTGGGCGGCGAAGATGTAGAACTCCAGCTCCGGCGCCACCACCGGCGTCCAGCCGCGCGCGGCGTAGCGCGCCAGCACCGCTTTGAGGGCCGAGCGCGGCGCCAGCGGCGCCAGGCTGCCGTCGTGGTCCACGCAATCGCAGATCACGCTGGCGCGCGGCGTGGTGGCCCACGGCACCTGGCGCAGGGTGGCGAAGTCGGGGACCAGGGTCACGTCCGGATCGTGCTCGCCGTAGTAGCGGTAGTCCGGGAATTCTCCAACGCAGCTTTGGATGGGCACCGCGCGCGCGATGCGCAGCGGCTGCCCCTTGATGAAGGCCTTGGCCGGCAGGGTCTTGCCGCGGGCAAAACCGTGCACGTCGGCGAACGCCAGTTCTACGTCACGAACATTCTGCTGGATCAGCCATTCGGCGAGTTCCGCCGGGATGGTGGCCTGGGACATGAGTCTCTCCCGATGCGCTTGCGCATTATTGTTTGCATGTTTGGGTCTGTCTGTCCGTGGCTTTGTTTTATTTTTTGGAGCGTTTGCTCTGCGGCCATTATGCCATCAGGGAGGGGCGGGAGAGCAAGCCCGGCGTTCGAGATGCTCAGCTGCGGTGCGCGCGCTCGGTTTTCCCCGCCGCAACGCCTAGTCGCGCCCAAGCGCGCGAGATCGTAAACACGCTCTTGGCGCAGCAAAAAGCCCCGGCGGACCGGGGCTTGGGGATGCGAGGCGGGAGAACGTTTATAGGCGGAAACGGCCCACGGTCTGCTGCAGGGTATCGGCCTGCTGGTCGATGGCGCGCACCGCTTGCACCGCGTTGCTGACCGAGTTCTGGGTTTCTTCCACCACGCCGGCCACTTGCTCGACGTTGCCGGCGATATTGGTGCCGGCCTGGCTCTGCTCGCCCATCGCCACCACCACATTGTGCACATGTTCCAGCGCCTGGCTGGCCTGTTTGCTGATGGCGTCCAGCGTCTGGGCCGCCTGCTGCACCTGTTCGACGCCGCCTTCCACCGCCGGGCGGATGTCGTCCATCTGGCTGGACACGCTGCCGGTTTCGCTGACCACCGCCTGCACGATGGTGGAAATCTCATCGGTGGCGGTGGCGGTGCGTTCCGCCAGCTTGCGCACTTCGTCGGCCACCACCGCGAAGCCGCGGCCCATCTCGCCGGCGCGCGCCGCCTCGATCGCCGCGTTCAGCGCCAGCAGATTGGTCTGGTTGGCGATGTCGCGTATGGTTTCGGCGATGCCGCTGATATTGCGCGTGCGTTCAGCCAGCTTGCCCACCATATCGCTGGCGTTATGCACCTGGCCGGCGATATTGCGGATGCCGTCGGCCGCCTGAGCGGCCAGCGCCTCGCCCTGGCGCGCCAGCTCCACGGTGTCGCGCGAGCCGGATTCGGTGTCGCGGGCGCTGGCGGTGACGTGATCGATGCTCACCGACAGCTGCTCGATGGCGGCGGCGGCGGAACTGGTGGAAGAGCTGGCGACGCCGGACACGTCGTGCACCTTGTCCATATCGCTGGAAAGCTGACGGCTGGCCTGGTTGATGTTGGAGGCGGCCAGGCGGATTTCCTCTATCATCTGGCGCAGCTTCAACTGCATCTCACGCATCGCCGCCAGCAGGCTGTGCGGCGGGCCCTGCACCGCGATGTCGGTGCCCAGATCGCCGTCGGCGATGGCCTTGACCACTTGCGCCGCGTAATTGGGATCGCCGCCCAGCGATTGCATGATGCTGCGCGACACCAGGAAGATCAGCGCCGCCAGCGTGATCATGCCGATGACGGCGATGATCAGCAGCGTGCGCGCCTGGCTCCAGAACAACTGGTCGATGTCATCGATGAAGATGCCGGTGCCCACCATCCAGCCCCAGGGCTCGAAGCGCACCACGCCGTTGAGCTTGGGAAACTCTTCCTTGCTGCCCTTGCGCGAGGTCTGGATCGTCACCAGGCCGTAATGGTCCTTCTGCAGCGCTTCTTCATACACCGCCACCGTGGTGCGGCCGTCCGGCAGCGTGCTGCCCATGTCCACCTTGCCCACCCGGTCCTTGCTTGGGTGGAACATCACCACGTTCTGCGGATTGCGGCCGAAGAAATAGATATCGTCCACCTTGAGCGCATTGAGGGCGGCGATGGCCTGTTTCTGGGCCTCCGCGCGCGGCAGCCCTTTTTCCTCCAGTTTCTGGAAGTGGCTCATGGTGCCTTCGGCCATGCGTAGCAGGTGGGTGATTTGCTCGCGCTTTTCCTGGCCCAGGGTGGCGCGGGTGGACAGCAGCGCCACGGTCGCGATGCTGAGCAAGGCCAGCAGGCTGGCCGCCATGATGATGAACAGTCTGGTATTGACCCGCATGATGTTCGCTTTTCGAAGGTGGATGTGTAATTTTGGGCTATAGGCCCTGCTTTTGCCGGCGGCAAATAGAGGACCGGCATTATCGCCTGTTCTAGTATGGTTTTATGACATTACAAGCAACAAGATCAAGGGTTTGGTATTAATTGGTATTAATACGAAATAAAGCGCGCCGCCAGCGGGGGGCTGGCGGCGCGCTTGCGAGGGTTTGGGCTTAAACCTGTTTATGATCAGCCGCGTGTCGGCGATACGGCGTTGAAAGCACCTTCAGAATGCTCAGTACCATTTGTACACTCCGCTTCTTCAGCTGTTTTCGCCTTGTCTCGCCTTGGCTCGCGAGAGCGTAAACACGTTCTTAGTCGTGGGCCTGCAGGCGGCCGCTGGCGATGGCGGCCTTGAATACCTGGTAATCCGCTTCCACCTGGTCGGCGTAGGCCAGCGCGTAGCTGGCGATGGCTTGGTCCAGCTTGTCGCTGTCGCCGACATAGCCGGCCAGTTTGGCGGCTTGGCCGCCGGATTTGGAGTGCGCGCGCGCCAGCGCCCAGGCGCAGGCCTGGCCGTAAGCGGTCAGCGCCTCCGGCGCGGTGAAGGCCTCCAGCGACGGTGCCGCTTTCATGTCGCGCAACTGGCGCACATAGAAATGGCGGCCGGCGGGGCCGGTGGTCCAACCCAGGAACAAATCGCTGGCCGCCTGCATCAGGCGCTGGCCGAACACCACGCGCTTGCCCTGATGGCCGTGCACGCAGGCCTGGGTGTAGGGCTCCAGCACCGAGGGCCGTGCTTCTTTCAATTGCAGGAACAGCGGCTGGTCGAAATTGTCTTGCAACAGCATCACCAGACAGCGGGTGCCCACGCTGCCCACGCCCACCACCTTGAACGCGCAATCCACCAACCGGAAGCGCTCCAGCAACTGGCGGCGGTCTTCTTTCAAGGTGGTGATGTAGTTGTCCAGCATCGGCTTGACCAGGGCCTCGGCATCGCTGGTGGACAGCCAGCTGTCGTCGTTGTCCAGCAGCGTGTTCTTGTCGTGCAGATGGAAGATCACCGGCGGGTTGTCGCGCAGCCGCAGCGTGCCGTCTTCCAGCTCAGTCATCTTGGGCAGCAGTTTTTCCTGGGTCTGATGCCTGGCCTTGTCCGACAGCTTGAGCATTTGCTGGCGAATGGCGTCGGTGGGCGCGCGTTCCAGCAATTGCTCGAAGCCCACCTTGGTGTACCACAGCTCCAGCTGTCCCATGCGCGCGTACTCGTTGACACGGCGGCGGTAGACCTCGCTGGCGCGGCACACCATGTCCCGGGCCTGGCTTTCGCTGAAGCCCTGGCCGCGCGCGGCCAGCACCAGGCTGACGGCCAGCCGCTTCAAATCCCATTCCCACGGGCCGTGGTGGGTTTCGTCGAAGTCGTTGATGTCGAAGATCAGCTGCCGCTCCGGCGAGGCGAAGAAGCCGTAGTTCATCAGATGGGCGTCGCCGCAGATCTGCAAGTTCAGGCCGCTGCTGGGATTGGCGGCCAGATCGGCGGCTTGGATCATCGCGAAGCCGCGGAAGAAAGTAAACGGCGACACCTGCATCCGGCTATAGCGCAGCGGAATCAGGCCGGGCACGCGGCCTTGCGAGGTCTGCTCCACCATCGCGACCACGTCGCGCGGCGCGCTGAGACGGTTTTCCGCTTGCAGGGTGCGGGAGCAGGCCTGGCGCAGCGCCTTGCCGGCGGCGTAGTGCAGTTCATACTTGGGGTGGTAATTGGCCATGCGGACTCCTGGCGACAGAGGTTTTTTGTCCAGTTTAACCGCTGCGGCGGATTTGTCATGGAACTCGTGCTTATCCACAGAGTTGTCCCCTGTTCATCCACATTGCACACAAGCAGGGCAGGTCCATTTAAGTTATGCACAGGGCGCTTCGGAGGCTAGTCCTTGGCGTGACAGGCGGTTTTTCGCTATTTACGTCATTTATCCACAGCTTTGTGCACAGACTGTCCACAACATCCACAAGCACTGGCCTGGCCGCCAGCGCTATCCACAGCGCGGGGGCTTAGAACCTGTTTACGATCTGCTGCGCGTCGGCGATACGGCGTTGAAAACGTCTTCGAAATGCTCATGTACCGCTTGTACATTCCGCTTTCTCAGCCATTTTCGCCTTGTCTCGCCTTAGCTCGCGAGATCGTAAACAGGCTCTTAGCCGGATTGGGCGCAGCTATTGACCAATTTACGCCAAGCCTTGCTATAGCTGAGGCCATGGGTGTTCACCGTCAGTTTGCTGGCGTCGCCATCCGGTTTGATCTTGATTTCCAGGCCGTCCTTATTGGTGGCGGGGTTGGTCAGACGCACGACTTCGCCACCGTTGGCGCCACGCTCGCGCTCGATGTATTCGCTGGGAATGCGCAGTTTACGCATGCTGTCCTCCAGGCAGCGCGCCACCGCTGGCGGCTCGGCCTTGGATTTCAGCGTGGCGACGGGGTCGTTCAGACTGGCGAGGGCCGGCATCACGGCGCAACTCAGTGCGACGCCCAGCGTGGCTTGGAGTAATAGGGATTTGCAGTGTTCGATCAGATTGGGCATGGCTTTCTTGCGGGAAGGACTACGGTACCAAGCTTGGAAACGCGGTGCCGCGCGCAAGTTCTAGTCAGGCCAGTTGCAGGTGTTAAGGAGTTTGAGACAGCGGCTCAGCCGTGCAGCGCCACGGATTCGCCGACGATGGCGAGCAGCAGCCAGATTTGCCAATAACTGCTGCGCGCCAGCGAGTCGGCACCGCGCAGTTCCAGGCTGCGCTGGATACGCAGCTGGCTTTGCCAGCGCAGCAGGCCGCGCGAGGCGCGAATCTCCAGCAGCAGCAGCGGCGCCAGGGTCAGCAGTTTGAGCAGGAACAGCGGTTGTTGCAGGCGGGCGGGGTCCAGCGACAGCAGGCCGAGGCCGCTGACGGTCCACAGCGCCAGCGCCAGCAGCCACCAGCGATGGCTGCGGAACAATTGCGGGGTCTGGTTGGGGAACTGCTGCTGGCGCAGCAGGCCGGCGCGGCTCCAGAGCGCGGCCAGGCCGGCGCCCAGCGCCAGTAGATGCAAGCTTGCCAGCAGCCAATGCCAAAACATGGTTTGCCTCCCGCCCCCAAGAGATGCCCTACACGGTAAACAGGGGCGCAGCGGCTGGCAAGCTTATTCGGTCGGCCGCTTGAGCGCGCGCGGGCTCAGTCGCCGAAGCGCTGGCCTGGCTGGGCGCGGCGCAGGAAATCCAGCATTGCAGGCACCTGCTCCGCGCCTTCCGCCGGCGACCAGGCCGCCTGGTTCTGTGGCTGCAAGGGCAGGTAGGGGCCGTGCTTGACTTCGAACACCACGCTGCCCGGCAGCAAGGACACCACCGAGTGCCAGGTATTGGCCGGCATTTCGAACACCTTGGCGCCGTCTTCGCCCAGGCGGTGGCGGCTTTGCACCACGCCGGCCTCGTCGAACACGATCACCTCGAAGGCGCCGCTGAGGGCGATCAGCATCTCCCAGCTGTGGTCGTGGCGGTGCGGACGGACATAGGTGTCCGGCTCCATGGCGATGGCCAGGCGCTGGATCGGGTCTTCCAGTTGCTGGTGGAAGTTATGGTTGGCGCGCAAGCGCGGCGCACAGGCGGCTTTGGCCGACAATTCGGCCAGGTCTTGTTGCTTCAGGGTCAGCATCGGGGTTGCCATGAGAAAGATGTGATAGCGCGGATTATCAATGAAAACGCCGCCGGCAGCGAGGCCGGCGGCGTAGCGAAAGCCGGTCAAGCAAGCGGCCTTCGATGCGGGGGGATCAGGAGCGGATCTGGCCGTCGCCCAGCACGATCCACTTCTGGCTGGTCAGGCCGGTCAGGCCCACCGGGCCGCGCGCGTGGATCTTGTCGGTGGAAATGCCGATTTCCGCGCCCAGGCCGTATTCGAAACCGTCGGCGAAGCGGGTGGAGGCGTTGACCATCACGCTGGCGGAATCCACCTCGCGCAGGAAGCGGCGGGTGCGGCCGTAGTCCTCGGACACGATGGCGTCGGTGTGGTGGCTGCCCCAGTGATTGATGTGCTCGATGGCGTCGTCCAGGTCCTTGACCACCTTGACGGCCAGGATGGGCGCCAGGTATTCGCTGGCCCAGTCCTCATCGCTGGCCGGCCATACCTTGTCGCCCAGGATGGCGCGGGTGCGCTCGCAGCCGCGCAGTTCCACGCCTTTTTCCCAATAAGCCTCGGCCAGGCGCGGCAGGATGAATTCCGCGAAGGCGGTGTGCACCAGCAGGGTTTCCATGGTGTTGCACGTGCCGTAGCGGTGGGTCTTGGCGTTCAAGGCGATGTCGAAAGCCTTGTCCGGGCTGGCGGTATCGTCGATGTAGACATGGCAGTTGCCGTCCAGATGCTTGATCACCGGCACCCGCGCCTCGGCGCTGATGCGGGCGATCAGGCCCTTGCCGCCGCGCGGCACGATCACGTCCACGTATTGCGGCATGGTGATCAGCTCGCCCACCGCGGCGCGGTCGGTGGTGGCCAGCACCTGCACCGCCTCCGGCGGCAGGCCGGCTTCGCGCAAGCCCTCGTGCACGCAGGCGGCGATGGCCTGATTGCTGTGGAAGGCCTCGGAGCCGCCGCGCAGCAGCGCGGCGTTGCCGGATTTCAGGCACAGGCCGGCGGCGTCGGCGGTGACATTGGGCCGCGCCTCGTAAATGATGCCCACCACGCCCAGCGGTACCCGCATCTTGCCCAACTGAATGCCGGACGGGCGATAGGCCATTTCGCTGACCTCGCCCACCGGGTCCGGCAGCGCGGCGATCTGGCGCAGGCCTTCGGCCATGCCGGCGATGGTTTTTTCGTTCAGCGCCAGCCGGTCCAGCAGCGCCGGCTCCAGGCCGGCCTTGCGCGCCGCTTCCATGTCCTGGGCGTTGGCGGCCAGCAGCTGCGCCTGCTCGCGCAGGATGGCGTCCGCCATCGCCAGCAGCGCGCGGTTCTTCTGCGCGGTATCGGCGCGGGCCAGCTCGCGGCTGGCCTTGCGGGCGGCCTTGCCCGCCTGTTGCATATAGTCTTTGACGTTCATCGTGGAAACTTCCAAGAGCCAGAATAGAGAGTTGACTCTGAGAGTAAACCAAAGCGGGAAGGGGAGCCAGCATGGAGCGCATGGCGCCGGGGAGCGCGCGGATGCGCGGGGAATAAGGCGGTTTTATTAGATGATTGAGGGATAAGGGTATTTCACAATATTATTTATGGATATAACAGTCCTTGGGTATAGTCGGGAACATCGCCGATCATCCATTAAGAAAAGGTCTGTCCATGAAGCTCCGTCTCGCCCTGGCCGCCCTGCTGCTGGCCGCGTCCGGCTCCGCGCTGGCCGATGCCACCCTGCTCAATGTGTCCTATGACGTGATGCGCGACTTCTACAAGGACTACAACCCGGCCTTCCAGAAAGCCTATAAGGCCAAGACCGGCGAAACCGTCACCCTGCAACAGTCGCATGGCGGCTCCAGCAAGCAGGCGCTGGCGGTGGCCAACGGCCTGGCCGCCGACGTGATCACCATGAACCAGGCCACCGATATCGACCTGCTGGCGAGCAAGGGCCTGGTGCCGGCCAACTGGGCCAGCCGCCTGCCCAACCACGCGGTGCCGTTCACCTCCACCATCGTGTTCCTGGTGCGCAAGGGCAATCCGCAGCAAGTGCGCGACTGGAGCGACCTGGCCAAGCCGGGCTTGAAAGTGGTGATCCCCAATCCCAAGACTTCCGGCAACGGCCGCTACAGCTATCTGGCGGCCTGGGGCTATGCGTTGAAACAGCCGGGCGGCAACGAAGCCAAGGCCCGCGAGCTGGTGGGCAAGATCTTCAAGAACGTGCCGGTGCTGGACGGCGGCGGCCGCGCCGCCACCACCACCTTCATGCAGCGCCAGATCGGCGACGTGCTGGTGACCTTCGAGAACGAGGCGGAAATGATCGCCCGCGAATTCGGCCGCGGCGGCTTCGAAGTGGTTTACCCCAGCGTGTCGGTGCTGGCCGAGAACCCGGTGTCGGTGGTGGACAAGGTGGTGGACCGCAAGGGCAGCCGCAAGCAGGCGGAAGCCTATCTGCAATACCTGTGGAGCCCGGAAGGCCAGAAGCTGGCCGCCGACAACTACCTGCGTCCGCAAGATCCGGCGGTGGCCAAGCAGTTCGCCGCCCGCTTCCCGGCGGTGAAAACCTTCACCGTGGCCAGCGTGTTCGGCTCCTGGGCCGCGGTCAATCAGAAGCACTTCGCCGACGGCGGCAGCTTCGACCAGATCTTCAGCAAGAAATGAGCGCGTGATGGCGGCCAGCGGCTTCAATCTGATCAATAAGCGCCACTCGGTGCTGCCCGGCTTCGGCCTGTCCTTCGGCATCACCTTGTTCTGGCTGGGCCTGATCGTGCTGCTGCCCTTCGCCGCGCTGCTGTGGTCGGCGCACGGCATGGGCTGGGCGGCCTTCGTCGACGCGGTGGCCCATGAGCGCGTGGCCGCCGCCATCCGCCTGTCCTTCGTTTCCGCCGGCATCGCCGCGCTGATCAATCTGCTGTTCGGTTTCCTGGTGGCCTGGGTGCTGGTGCGCTACCGCTTTCCCGGCAAGCGGCTGATAGACGCGCTGGTGGACCTGCCGTTCGCGCTGCCCACCGCGGTGGCAGGCATCGCGCTGACCACGCTGTACGCGCCCAATGGCTGGATAGGCCAATACCTGGAGCCGCTGGGCCTCAAAGTGTCGTTCACCCCGCTGGGCATCATCGTGGCGCTGACCTTCATCGGCCTGCCCTTCGTGGTGCGCACGGTGCAGCCGGTGCTGGAAGACCTGGAGCGCGAGCTGGAAGAAGCCGCCACCTGCCTGGGCGCCGGGCGCTGGGACATTTTCCGGCGCGTGATCTTCCCGGCGGCGCTGCCGGCCTTGATCACCGGCGGCGCGATGGCCTTCGCCCGCGCCACCGGCGAATACGGCTCGGTGATCTTCATCGCCGGCAATATCCCGATGGTGTCGGAGATCGCCCCGCTGATCATCGCCGCCAAGCTGGACCAGTTCGACCAGAACGGCGCGGTGGCGGTGGCGCTGGTGATGCTGGCCATCTCCTTCCTGTTCCTGTTCGCCATCAACCTCATCCAATGGTGGGCCGCGCGCCGCCACGGCGCGGGTAAATAACATGCAAAGCCTGACCACTGAATCGCGCACGGTGCGCTATCTGCTGACCGGCCTGGCACTGGCCTTCCTGTTCCTGTTCCTGCTGGTGCCGCTGCTGGCGGTGTTCTGGGAAGCCTTCCGCAAGGGCTGGGACTTGTACCTGGCCGCGCTGGTGGAGCCGGACGCCTGGGCGGCGATCAAGCTGACGCTGACCGCCGCCGTCATCGCCGTGCCGCTGAACCTGGTGTTCGGCGTGGCGGCGGCCTGGGCCATCGCCCGTTTCGAATTCCGCGGCAAGAGCTTCCTGACCACGCTGATCGACCTGCCGTTCGCGGTGTCGCCGGTGGTGGCCGGCCTGATGTACGTGCTTTTGTTCGGCGTCAACACCGCGCTGGGCGGCTGGTTGCAGCAGCACGGCCTGCAAGTGATCTTCGCCGTGCCCGGCATCGTGCTGGCCACCGTCTTCGTCACCTTCCCCTTCGTGGCCCGCGAACTGATCCCGCTGATGCAGGCCCAGGGCGCGGACGAGGAGCAGGCGGCGCTGGTTCTGGGCGCCTCCGGCTGGCAGACCTTCTGGCGCGTGACCCTGCCCAATGTCAAATGGGGCCTGCTCTACGGCGTGATTCTGACCAATGCCCGCGCGATGGGGGAATTCGGCGCGGTCAGCGTGGTGTCCGGCCATATCCGCGGCCAGACCAATACCATTCCGCTGCATGTGGAAATCCTGTACAACGAGTACAACTTCGTCGGCGCCTTCGCCTGCGCTTCGCTCTTGGCCTTCCTCGCCCTGGTCACCCTGGGCGTCAAGAGCCTGGTGGAGTGGCGGATGGCGCGACAGAGCGACGCCGCCGCGGAACGCAGCGCGGCCGCTCGCCTGGCCGCCGCCGGCCGCGCCATAGCCAAGGACCAGCCCGCATGAGCATAGAAATCCGCAATATCCGCAAACAGTTCGGCGACTTCGTCGCGCTGGACAATGTCAGCCTCAACGTGGAAGCCGGCGAACTGCTGGCGCTGCTGGGGCCGTCCGGCTGCGGCAAGACCACCTTGCTGCGCATCATCGCCGGCCTGGAACGGCCGGATGCCGGGCAAGTGCTGTTTTCCGGCGCCGACGCCACCCACACCCATGTGGCCGAGCGCGAAGTGGGCTTCGTGTTCCAGCATTACGCGCTGTTCCGTCACATGACGGTGTTCGACAACGTGGCCTTCGGCCTCAGCGTCAAGCCGCGCAAGAGCCGGCCCGGCAAGGACGAGATCCGCGACAAAGTGATGCAGCTGCTGAAAATGGTGCAGCTGGACTGGCTGGCGGACGCCTATCCCGGCCAGCTGTCCGGCGGCCAGCGTCAGCGCATCGCGCTGGCGCGCTCGCTGGCGGTGGAGCCCAAGGTGCTGTTGCTGGACGAACCCTTCGGCGCGCTGGACGCCAAGGTGCGCAAGGACCTGCGCCGCTGGCTGCGCGATCTGCACAACGATATGCACATCACCAGCGTGTTCGTCACCCACGATCAGGAAGAAGCGCTGGAAGTGTCGGACCGGGTGGTGGTGATGGACCACGGCCACATCGAGCAAGTGGGCCGCCCGGACGATATCTACGAAAACCCGGCCACGCCCTTCGTCACCCAGTTCCTGGGCGATGTGAATTTGTTCCACGGCCGCATCGAGCGCGGTCAGCTGCAGATCGGCGGCTACGCCCATGCGCTGGAAGGGCTGAGCCTGGCCAGCGGCGACGAGGCGGTGGCCTATGTGCGCCCGCATGATCTGGACCTGTCGCGTCAGGCCGACGGCGCGCTGGCGCAGGGCAGGGTGGAGCATATCCACGCGGTGGGGCCCATCGTGCGGGTGGAGCTGGTGCAGGCCGACGGCCGGAGCATTGAGGCGGCGGTGAGCAAGGAGCGTTACCGCGAGTTGGCGGTAGTGCCTGGCGACAGCCTGTATGTGACGCCGAAGAAGTTGTCGGTGTTTGCCAAGCCGGAAGGTCAGGATTACGTGATTTGAGTGTTGCGGCCAGCGTTGGCGCTGAGTCCGTTTCGTTGGAAAGAGAAAAGCACCGTTCGTCCCGATAAGGGGGAACGGTGTTTTTTTATGGCCTTTGCTAAGAACCTGTTTACGATCTGCTGCGCGTCGGCGATACGGCGTTGAAACCGAGC